>JAFMRP010001482.1 GCA_017354095.1 Ktedonobacteraceae bacterium | reverse complement strand
GCGTTCAGAGGGCTCGCTCATCCAGACGATTGGACGCGCCGCGCGCCACGTCGAAGGCGGCGTGATTATGTATGCCGATAACATAACACGCTCTATGCAGCGCGCAATCGATGAGACCAATCGCCGCCGCGCCATCCAGCTCTCCTACAATGAACGGCACGGAATCACTCCGCGCGGCATCCAGAAGGAAGTCAGAACGCTCTCCGAGCGCATTAAGGCCATGGCCGCAGCCACGCAGACCGAGGCCCAGGCTGTCTCTACCGCCCTGGGGGGTATCCCGAAAGAGGAGGCCCTGCGCCTGATCAAAGATCTGGAATCACAGATGCGCACCGCTGCCAAACAACTGGAGTTCGAGAAGGCAGCCCAGTTGCGCGACCAGATTATCGAGATTCGCCGGGCTATGATCGAATAACTCCCGTCCTGCTGCGCAAACCGTTAATCAAGCGCCAGCTCAGCGATCACATCGAGCAGTTCCTGGACATTAAACGGCTTGCGCAGCAGGCGTATCTGTCGTTTCCGCAGCTCCTCATATGGCAGCGATGTCGCGGCGCTGATCAATACTACCGGTACCCCTTGTATAGTTGGAATAGCCTGTAAGCGATCATACAGGCTGAGTCCATCCATCACCGGCATCAGATAATCAAGCAGTATCAATGAAGGCCGCACATGAGGCGCACTCAACAGTACCAGGTCGCTTTCCGCAATCCACAGCGTCCGGTATTGCGTCTCTGTATCAATAATATGCTGTATAGCCTCACTGATATCTCGATCATCATCTATGATGAGTATCGTTTTCCCATCCATTTCACACCCCATTCTCCTATCTTCTTGTGCTCCCTGCTTCTCTTCAGCGAGTAACACCCTTTTAGCACAGAGCAAAATCACATCAAAACGGTCGTTCAATTACAAATTTTGCGTATTCTTGCCGCCATCTCATTGAGAGAGAAGCTTATTACTATACACGATTGAGCAAAGCATATCGGCTCTTTCCCTAGCCAACACGTTCCAGAAGCAAAAGGTGTCGCTCCATCGAACCCCTGGTTAATCCAGCCACAGCAGGCAATTTGACACCATGGCCCGGCCTCGTGATATCATCAGAAGCGGGTGCAGGGTGCCGCCTGCGGCGCTTCTCCAAGCATTCATCTCAACATTATCACCAGGGGCACAGAAAGGACCCGACGAAATGCCACACCATTGCGCACAACAAAGAAACGACGACCAGAATCACAGTAGCAACTACCTGGAAGGAGCACAGATTCTCCCTCATCGCGTGCGGCCAGATATGACGGTCACGGAGCTTATCGATCAACAGTTTCAGGCCTACAACGCCGCTCGCCTCCATGAAGCAGCTCGCCTCTTCGTCGAAAAGATGCTCAGCCCGCAGGAGGACACGACTATCGCCCTTACTATCGCGGGAGCGCTCACTCCAGCCGGACTGGGCGGCTGCATCATCACCTTGATGGAATATGGCTTCATCGACTTCATCATCAGCACTGGCGCCAATCTCTACCACGATATGCACTACGCACTGGCAATGGCACTGCATCGCGGAGACTTCCGCCTGGACGATACGGTACTTCAAGAAGAGGGCGTCATCCGCATCTATGACATCCTCTTTGAGGATAAAGTGCTGCTCGATACCGATACTTTCGTGCGCGAAAGCCTGCAAAGCCTGCCCAACCAGCCAATCTCTACGTCCACGCTACACCATCACCTGGGCCAGCAGCTCCTCAAAGCAGGCGTTAAACCAGAACATTCCGTACTGGCACAGGCGGCCGCCTGGAACATCCCTATCTACACTTCCTCACCCGGCGATTCCTCCATCGGCATGAACCTGGCACGCCACGCTCTGGACGGCAGCAAACTCACGCTCGACCCGCTGG
>JAFMRP010000368.1 GCA_017354095.1 Ktedonobacteraceae bacterium | reverse complement strand
TAGATCGGATCGAAGGAGCAGAACGCGTCTCCCAATACGAGCAGACCCGCGGGCCACTGCTCCGCCTGCTCATAGTGATGACGCACACATTCTGGTAAACGATAGCCACGCGGCTCTGTCAGCGGCTCGGCATCCCGCAGCATCTCGGCCAGTTCCGAACTGATCAGCCGGGTCAGGCCCTCATCAAATCCTCTGGCATCAGTGGGAGGATACTGGCCATCAATGCTGGTAAGACAGACTGCCCAGGTGTCGCCTTCAATCGCCTTGAGTACCCCACCGGCAGGGTTCCCTGTGGCGGGATCACTCTCGATAACCATCACTGCCACATCTCTCTTGTGCGAAGGGATCTTATAATAGCGGGTGCTATAGCCAATCCTGGCGGTCACGCGTTCGTCCTCTGGCAGTTCATAACCAAGGTCTGCGAGCCATTGCGAAAGCCTGGAAGAACGGCCAGAAGCCTCAATCACGAGATCAGCCGCGAGCTGCGTCTGCTGTTCGAGCTGACCGCGCTCTCGGATATGGACACCGGTAACAGCTATGCGCGCTCCATCAGTCCTGGTTACCAGGCCGGTTACCTCATGATGATACAAGAAACGCACATTGGGAAGAGCCTGTACTCGCTGGCGTATCACCCACTCAAGCAAGCCCCTGCTGTAGGTGACACCTCCATCCCCATCTCCATCCCCAGCAGGAAAAGGAAACGCCCCGTACGGATTGATCATCTGGACCAGAGTATTGCGCTGTATTGGAAAGGCCCCAAGCGCCCGTAAGTCGTCGCTGAAGCCAGGAAAGAGGCCCTGCATAATCATTTCGCCTCGTGGCAGCACTTGATGCAAATGAAAAGACTGCGGTGCGCCTGCGCGCGTTCCTGGCTGGGTAGGGCAGCCATCTCGCTCGATCACCAGGACATCATTATACTGCTCAGAAAGTACTCGCGCGGCCAGCAGTCCCGCGATTCCTCCACCAATAACCAGTGCCTTTTTCCCTTGTATATTAGCATCATTCATCATTTTATTATCCTTCTCTTCTTAGAACTCAAAACACTCTTATGTTGATCCTCACGCCTGCATAAGTGCTTGCTCTCAGGCATCTGCTGAGAGTATAGCCAGCACAGCATGAGAGAACACCCTCCCCGCGGGTAGTATTGTGGGTAGTTGGAAAGAGGGATGAAAAAGATAGTAGAGAAGGAATAGATCCCTAGAGAGGCTCACCAGGCTGCAGGTGGCGCGCCACCTCGCTCGCTTGCAAACGATTGCTGACGCCTAGCTTCTGATAGAGGTGTTTAACGTGGTATTTCACCGTATTGATAGACACTACCAGTTCGCGTGCGATATCCTGATTACTCCAACCAGCGGCCAGAAGCCGCAGCACGCGCTGTTCCTGCACGGACAGTGGCTCATAGAGCAAGCCATGAGAGCTGGACAATGACACACGACGAGAGCCAGCCCTCTGGGTAGCAGCGCGTAGGGTCATCTGTACATACGAACGCAGTGCTGCGTCATGTTGCACAGTTGGGAGCAACGAGCGAAGCAGCAGAACCAGTGGCCTTCCTTCGTTGAGAAAGAGGCGAATATAGCCCTCGTGAACTGCTTGCAAAAGGGTGTGTCGCAGCCAGTAGTGAGCCTGCTGCTCTTGTTTGCAGGCGGCATGAGCCAGCGCCAGCAGGAGTTGAATCTCCAGTGCAACGTACTGATGCAGTTGTTCCTGAGCCATGGGAAGCAGGTGCGCAAACTGTTCTAGCGCGGCCTGCGCATCTCCTTGCGCCAACAGCAGCCGGCCCCACAAGATCTGCTCCCCCAACTGCTCGGTGATGGATACGCTGCCACTGCTTTGAGACGATGCCTGCAGGCTCTCCTGCACCGCCTGCAGATCGCCCGTCGCAATCCTCAAACGCCCTTGCCAATAGCGAAGACGGGAAAAAAGCCAGAAGCTGCTGGGAGTCCACTCCCCCGGTTGCTCAGCCAGCAGGGCCGACAGTTGCTCCAGCGCGGCATCGGTCTCTCCCCGCGCATACCGCAGAAGTGCGAACTGTAATGCTGCCCGATCATGCAGACCTCGCCGCTGGGGATATACGTCCTGCGCTAATTCCAGTGCTTCGCGCGATTGCTGCTCTGCGCCTGTAAGGTCATCCCTTTCAAACGCGAGCCAGGACAGTTCAAGCAGTGCGTCCGCGGTCACCTCGTAATCATGAAGTTCTCTGGCATCAGCCAGCGCCTGGCGATAATATCGTTTCGCCTGCTGCAGTTCGCCCTGGATCAGATAGCTCTTGCCCAGCGTCAAGTCTATATCAGCGGCCAGAAACCTGTTAGGGGCAGTATTATCCCTCTGAGCCTGGAGAAGCTGCTGTCGCGCTTCGCCGACCCGGCCTATGCGTAATTTTTCTATCCCCACGAATAACAGGCACGAGCTGCGATACATCTGGAGACGACGGTCCAGTTCTTCTTCCTGAGGCAGAAAAACGAGTGCCTGCTGTGCATAGTGTACAAGCACGGAAAACGGTTCCGCATCCAGCAGGCTGCTCAGCGCACGAAAGCCCCAGTTGGCACCGATCCAGGACTGCATCCCCTGCCTTCGCCATCCCGCTTCAGCCATCTGCAACAACGTCTCAATACGAGAACGTTTCGCTTCAGAGATCGCGGGCACGCTGGAAACCGGGATCTCTATTTGGGCAAAGCGCAGCTCCACAGGGAAACGCAGCTCCACGGCAAAAAAGTGGCAAAGTAGCGGGTGTTCATTCAACACTGCCTCCGGCAGTTGTTCTAACCACCGCAGCAGCGTTTGCAGCTCATAGAAGTTTTGTATCACTATCAGCTCAATCAGCTTCGCCGCCTGCTCCATATCCCGCGCCAGCAGAGCAGCATCTATCGCTTCCGTGAGCAGTGCCTCTTGCTCATACCACTGGCTTGCTTTCAAAGAGAAGGACCGCAGTGCCTCTTCACCCAGACGACGGCTGGCTTCGCGGCGCAGGGCCTCGGCGAAGAGCGCATGATAACGATACCACCCTACCGGTCCTTCCAGAGCCTCCAGAAAAAGACCGGCGCGCCTGATGGTTTCCAACTGCGCCGCGCCGCCCTCCTCCCCGCTGACGGCGTCGCAGAGAGGACCGCAGAGGCGACTGAGCACGCTGGTTTGCAGGAGGAAGCGTTGTACCGGCTCCGGTTGCGTCTCTAAAATCTCGATCACCAGGTACTCAAGCAAAGAGCGATGCAGAGAAGAGATACCAGCATGCTCGCCCAGAGAGAGAAGCGCCTGCTCGATGGCCTGTGAAGTCCGCCATCCAGAGAGCGTCAGGGAGAGCAGGCGAAGACCAGCCACCCATCCTTCCAGGGATGCATCAAGCCGGGTAAGCGCCGCCTCCGAGAGTGTGATTGGGAGCGCTTGCTGTATAAAAGCATCTGTCTCCTCCAGTGAGAAACGCAGGTCAGTTCCATGCAGTTCACACAACTCCCCTTTTGCACGCCAGCGCAAGAGCGGCAGAGACGGCTCAGATCGCGAGAGCAGCAGTACATGCACGGTTGCGGGCAGATGATCAATAAGAAAGGCCAGTGCCTCATGAATGCGAGGTTCAGTGATAGCGTGATAATCGTCCAGCACAAGCAGCCCCCCGGAAGACGGCTCAGCAAGATCATTGAGCAGTCGCGTCAGAGCCATCTCCATTGGCAACGGCTCGAAGAGTGAACGCATCGCCGCGGTGAGGAGCGCCAGAGCCGCCGGCCCCAACACCCTCTGTTTCGGTTCCAGCAGCGCCTGACATGCCGTCATCACATAGCGCCAGAAGCGGAGAGGGTCATTGTCACCCGCATCGAGTGAAACCCAGGCCAGCGCGGCAGCGGGAAGAACGGGTGACGTACCGCGTGTAGCGAGCCACTGGTTTATCAGCGTCGTCTTACCAAAGCCAGCTGGAGCCTGCAACAACGTGAGTTTATGCGAGAAGCTGTCGTCGAGCCGAGCAAGCAAGCGTGTGCGTTCAACAAGCAAAGCCGGAAGTTGAGGAGGATGCAATTTGGTTTCCAGCAGAGGAGTCAGAGCCGGGACATTCTCACGTCTTATGGCCGTCTGAAGCGTCCCAGCCCCAGAAGCTGATCGACGTCGCCCCGCCGCGGGCAGCTGATGCGTCTCCCTGTCCTCAGTCGTAAAAAGTGCGCTGATCTCTTCCAGCCGCTCAAAAGAGAGATCAGCAGTTCGACCAAGATAGCGCTTTTTCGTGTGCCCCCGAATAGAGCGATACGCATACCAGTAGACATCTCCACGCTGAAGCCGCTCCTTGCGAATAGTACAATGTCCTCCCAGACGGTTCTCAAAGGCAAAAGAAGCAACCGTGTCGAGCCACTCTTGCCAGGCCCGACGAGATAGGGTAATCTCTGGTGAAAGAGAGAGAGAGTCAAGGGTAATAGTATAGCGTCCTTCTTGAGGTGAGAAGCTCAGCAGATGAAGCGCGTCTCGGGGCATCAGTCCAACTCTCCTTGTTGTGTACAGCTCTTACCTAACAGACAGCATAGAAGAGTATAGCACAGGGAGCAGCCGTTAGGTAAGACAGGGAGAGCACATATCTATATATCAATACAAAATCCCCTGGATCGGCCTCTGGAGCGGCTGTGTCGGGTTGTGTCGGGTTTCGGTACGAGTTTTCTCAACACAAAACCCCTGCCCTGGTTCATCACCTGGCAGGGGTTTATTTATTATGCAGCACAGCGCACTGAAGCAGCAGCCTGAATATTAACGCTTCGTGTACTGTGGAGCCTTACGAGCTCGCTTGAGGCCTGGCTTTTTGCGTTCCTTCATGCGTGGATCGCGTGTCAGATAGCCCGCTTTACGCAGGCCAGCTTTAAAATCCGGATTCAAGCGCAGCAGAGCGCGAGACAGAGCATGGCGAATCGCGCCAGCCTGGCCGCTGACCCCGCCACCAACCACACGAATGGTCAGTGTATAACCATCACCGTTCACATCGAGCGTGCGGAAAGGAGCCACGATAGTGGCCAGGTGCGCAGTGCTCTGCCCAAAATAAGATCGGGCACTCTTTCCATTCACAGTGACACTACCATCGCCATTGGGGTAAACACGCACACGAGCCACAGCCGTCTTGCGCCGCCCCATACCATAGTAGTACTCACCCTTGATCGTTTCACTCTTCGTGGTATCTGCCAAGGTAAGTTTCTCCTCCTTCAGTATTACGCCTCAGTCGACTGTGCCTCTTGCAGTGCCTCTTGCAACAGCGCCTCTGGACCCGTCCAGAGCACCGGCTTCTGAGCTTCGTGGGGATGCTCAGGGCCTGCATAGACCTTCAAGCGCGTCATAAGCTGTGCACCCAGGCGATTGTGCATCACCATACCGCGAACCGCGTGCTTGAGCGCGCGCTCAGGGAAACGACCTTCCAGGGTCTGGCGCAGTGTCGTCTTCTTCAAACCACCCGGATACTGTGAGTGTCGATAATACACCTTCTGCTCAAGGCGCTTCCCTGTCACAGCAATCTCTTTGGCATTGATCACAATCACAAAATCCCCACATGGTAGATGCGGAGTAAACGTGGGCTTATGCTTCCCACGCAAAATCTGCGCTATCTGCGTCGCCAGCCGGCCCAGCACCTGTCCCTTGGCATCGATAACATACCACTTGGGTTGCAGATCAGCAGCCTTGGCGCTATATGTCTTCTTCATCGTTCGTTTAACTCCAAACTTCTTCAGGATACTCAACCCGTACTAGAC
>JAFMRP010001481.1 GCA_017354095.1 Ktedonobacteraceae bacterium | reverse complement strand
TGCAGGCGCTCTTCTTTGGCTTGATGGCACAATCTGCGGTCTTCCTGATAGGATTCTCTCTGTTGCTTTTTATGCGCGTAAGCTCCGGCATAATCATTCCGCTGGATAGCTACCTGCTGCAAACCAGTGCCGGGCAACATATGCAAGGGCGTCTCTTTGCGTTACACAGTTCAACATACGGAGGTGTCATGCAGCTTTCGTATGTCCTGACAGGTTATATGTTCGAGCACGTTGGAATTCCGCTTACCGGGCTACTGATTGCTGCCATATCCTTGTTGTGTGGTATCTTCTGGCTCATGCAATTCGCATATCGGCGATAGCAGAGTAGATAATTCAAGTGGAAGGCCCAAACGCTGTCAGGACGACCTTTACCTGACTGCTAAGTGAGGGAAGAGGCTGGCAGCACCGTCTCGTGCGGACGGCGCTGCCAATGACTTATTCACCGGAGAGGACGGAATAGCCGATCTGTCCGTCAAAAGTGTACAGATTCTCGGTCTTGATAGAGTCAAGGCCGCTGCCGTCGATGCGTTGTAGCAAGGACGCAATCTGCGTGTGTGTAATGGCGTTACCTTTACTGGGTGACGTAAAGCGGCAGCGCCAGTGGTCTGTGGTGAAGGTTTCAGGCATGCCGTTTGGCCAGAGCTTGGCACCACGGTTGGCAATCAGTGTCAGTTGCAGATCATTACCAGCACTGCTCTGCAATGTGTCCGCCAGCTCATCAGCATTGTGCCCGTTCCAGTCTACAAAAACGTCTACTCCCACCAGCTGCTTTTGCGCGCGGGCCACTTCGTGCGCGGAACGAACCTCGCCAACACGCTGCGGCGCGGATTTGTAGCTGACTGCCTTGAGCGTTTCAGGCTGCTGGCCGAGACGCGCGACGACCGCCTGCGCAAACTCCTTTGTGCCAACTTTCTGCTTGCTTACACCCTCGGTATAGATATCATACGTGTGGATGCCATCTTCGATGGTGCGCAACCAGGCATTATGTACGCGCGTTGCGATTTCGGGCTGGTTGATATGGACCAGCATGAGTACCGCTCCCAACAATAGACCAGAAGGATTGGCAAGGTTCTGACCAGCGCGACGCGGCGCGGAGCCGTGGATAGCCTCAAACATGGCACATTGGTCACCGATGTTGGCTGAGCCAGCCAGGCCAACCGAACCGGCAATCTGAGCGGCAACATCCGAGAGAATATCACCATAAAGATTGGGCATGACCACTACGTCGAAGGCCTCTGGGGTGTCAGCCAGCTTGGCGGAGCCGATATCAACAATCCAGCTCTCGTTTTCGATGTCAGGATATTCTCCGGCAATCTCGTCAAAAACTTTATGGAACAGACCATCAGTGAGCTTCATGATGTTGTCCTTCATGAAGCAGGTCACTTTCCTGCGATTGTTGCTGCGCGCATACTCGAATGCATAACGAATGATCTTTTCCGAACCAGGCCGGCTGATCAGCTTCAGCGTCTCCATCATGCTCTGCGTCTGACGATATTCGATACCGGTGTAGGTGTCCTCTTCGTTCTCACGAATGATGACGACGTTCATGTTTGGGTGCTTGGTCTCGATGAAGGGATGATAGGCCACGCATGGACGCACATTGGCGTACAGGCCAAAGGCAGTGCGGGTTGTTACGTTGAGGCTTTTGTATCCTCCTCCCTGGGGGGTGGTGATCGGCGCCTTCAGAAATACCCTGGTACGACGGAGCGATTCCCAGGAACTGGGCTCGATGCCCGCGCTGATGCCACGCAGGTAGACTTGCTCCCCAACTTCGATCTTCTCAATTTCAAGCTGCGCACCGGCCTCCTGGATGATGTGCAAGGTGGCCTCCATGATCTCAGGGCCGATGCCATCACCATAGGCAACGGTGATGGGCGTTTTCTTT
>JAFMRP010001480.1 GCA_017354095.1 Ktedonobacteraceae bacterium | reverse complement strand
CCTGACAATCGAAGATGACGGCTTGTCGCATTCCGAGGCACGGGGTAGAATATAAACTGAGTCAGATATCTATGCTCATTGAGCCATAGCTTTCAAGAGGACAAAAACCCATGGATCGTCAAGAAGCGATTGATTTTCTACTGGATCATTACGATAACCCGCGCAACCAGGGAGAACTGGACCAGGCAGATGTCAGCCTTACCGGCGGCAATCCCGGCTGCGCCGATATAATCACTGTGCAGGCCCACTTTGATCACGATGGCAAAATCGATGCCGTTCGCTGGCATGGTGAAGGCTGCACTATCAGCCGTGCCGCGGCCTCCTATGTCACGGAGATGGTAGAGGGGATGACGCCCGACGAGGTCGAGGCCATGACCTTTGAGGATCTGATCGATCAGCTTGGACGCGAACTGGTCATGACGCGTCCCACCTGTGCCACGCTCGCACTCGGCACGCTGAAGCGCGGCGTACACGAGTACCATATGCACAAAAGAGCGCAGGAAGATTTATAACCCGTATGCCTCCCGCCATCCGGCCAGCAGCGCCAGCGCCCGCTGAAGCAGCTGCTGGTGCGCGGAGTCGTTGAGCCAGCGGCTCACGCCGGAAGGGTGGGGAAGTGGTAGAAAAAATATACCCGAACGTTCCCAGGAGGTTCCGATGACCTCTTCCAGCCTCGCTTTCCCCGCGAACACCTCAATCGCCATCGCGCCTACCAGCAGCACGACCTTTGGCTGTACGATCGCTAACTCGGCATCCAGAAATGGCCGGCAGAGTTGTAGCTCCTGGGCCGATGGTCGTCGATCCCCGTTCCCTTGTGCATTCTTGCCGGGATCGCAGCGGGTGAGCGAACTGAGGTAGCTATGCTCGTGCAGGTAGCCGGGCGGGAAGCCGGCCCGTTCCAGCCATGTTTGCAGAATACGGCCTCCTGGCCCGCTGAACGGCTTATTGTTCGCTACTGAGCGGTGGCCGGGAGCCTGGCCAATCACAAAAATGCGGTCGCTGGCCCTTCCGCTGACGATGGGCTGCGCTGTGGCGATGTATCCCTGCTCCT
This sequence comes from Ktedonobacteraceae bacterium, assembly GCA_017354095.1. Classification (GTDB taxonomy): domain Bacteria; phylum Chloroflexota; class Ktedonobacteria; order Ktedonobacterales; family Ktedonobacteraceae; genus Bu33. The sequence goes on along the minus strand of JAFMRP010001480.1, from coordinate 834 downwards.
GGCACTGGCGGCAGGTTAGAATGCGCTGTTGCAGCCGGGCGAGCCGCAGGTCAGCCGGCTCCTCGCCGCTAGCCGAGCCGCCGTTCCAGTTTGTTGTCATAGGTCTCTTCGGACAGGCTGGGCTTGTGATAATTGCTGGCCAGGTGGCGATATTGTCCCTGGTAATAAGCCAGCGGGTGTGGCTCCTCGGTGGGCAGGTGCCCGTTTTGTGCTGCCTGCGCAAGGCTGTTGTTCGCCCCCAGATCCTCAACTGCTCCTATCAGGATCGCGTGATCGCCACCAGGATATTCGGCCACGATGCGCGCGTCGATAAAGGCCTGGGTGTCATCTAGAATAGGGGCGCCAGTGGTCGCTGTATGATACGGGGCGTGGCAGAAGTGCTCAAAGCGCTCTGGTGTGTTCGTCGCGAAGCCGCGTGAGAGGTGTTCCTGTTGCGCGCTGAGAATATTTACCGCGAAGATTTTACTTTCGCGCAACAATGGGAGTGTGTTGCTACTGAGATCGATGCAGACCAGCACCAGCGGAGGGTCTAACGAAAGCGAGCAGAATGAACTGACGGTTATACCGGCTATCTGTTCCTGACTTCGCGTTGTTACAACGGTCACACCTGTCAGGAAGTGTCCCATCACCCGCTTAAAAAGTTCTGTGTCGATGGCCATTCAATTATCCTTCGAATACATGCACATGGGGAACGCTCGCTAGCTCATCATTGAGCTCCCCGGATTGTTCCCTCCTTCTTCTGGCCTGTTACTTGAGAAGACAATACCAGAAAAATAACAGATACAATAAGACCAGTAAGGCTCTCTTCTATCTGGTAGTATCATCCTCACGCGC
>JAFMRP010000039.1 GCA_017354095.1 Ktedonobacteraceae bacterium | reverse complement strand
ACTTCATCATCCTGCTCCTCCAGTACTGTGCGCGGATCAAGCAGCAGCGTATCGCGTAGAATGCGTGCCACAATAGGCGTTGTGCGTGTGCGTAGCCGGCGCGCTATCTCTTCCACATCGGTGGGCATCTGCGCGGCATCAAGCGCCAGCAGCGTCGTCGGCAGCGTCTCGCCGGGCAGCGAGCCGCCACCAACTGTTGCCTCGCCTCGCTGTGTGCGCGCCGCGATGCCTTGCTCTTGCAACCGTGCCGTCCACGTGGCTGCGCGGCTCGCCAACTGCTGTGGGTGAGCGGAAATCATACGCCAGGTGGGGATATGCGTCTCAGCCTCTCCGCGTTGATAGTGGCGCAGCGTCGCCTCCAGGGCCGCCAGCGTCATCTTATCAATGCGCAGTGCGCGCATCAAAGGATACCTTGCCAGCCGCGCGATCACCTGTGCCCGCCCCACAATAATGCCCGCTTGCGGACCGCCCAGCAGCTTGTCGCCGGAGAAACAGACCACATCCGCTCCCGCTGCTATGCTCTCCTGAGGTGTTGGCTCGTGCGCCAGCCCATATTGTCTGCTATCGAGCAAGCAGCCACTGCCAAGATCCTCCATCACCAGCAGCTCATGCTGGCGGGCCAGTTGTGCCAGTGCGCTTACTGGCGTTGATTCTGTAAAGCCGGTGATCAGAAAATTGCTGGGGTGTACCGCAAGCAGCAGCGCCGTATGTTCCGTCAGGGCCTGTTCGTAATCGCTCAGGCGCGTTCGATTGGTCGTTCCTACCTCAACGAGCGTGCAGCCGCTCTGGCGCATCACATCGGGCACGCGAAAGCCGCCCCCGATCTCTACCAGCTGCCCGCGCGAAATAATCACCTCTCGCCCCTGCGCCAGTGCACTCAGGCTCAACAAAACCGCCGCCGCGTTGTTGTTGGCGACCAGCGCGGCCTCCGCTCCCGTCAGTTCACAGAGCAGTGCTGCCACGTGGTCATGGCGCGAACCGCGCTCACCACCTTCAAGATCATATTCCAGGTTGGAATAACCGCTCGCAACCTCTCGCACGGCGCGCAGGGCCTCCTGGCTCAGTGGCGCGCGGCCCAGATTCGTATTGATTATAACGCCGGTCGCGTTGATCAGGGGGCGCAGGTGAGGACGCTGCGCGTCCAGCAGGACTTGCTCGGCATGTGCTAGCAGCGCTTCGGATGTTGGGAGAGACGCGCCGCCGCGCATAGCAGTGCGTGCCTCTTCCAGGCTTGCGCGGATTGCATGAAGTGTCAGGGGATAGGTATAGTGCTCAACCAGGCGCTGTCCGGTCGTTGAGCGCAGCAGGTGATCAACCGAAGGAAGATGACGGAGCTGATCTTGATCGAACGGCATGATAGCGCCTCGCTGATCTTAATGCAAAGAGTAGAACATGGTAATCGCCAGGCTGTTTGCTATCTTTCCCATCGTAGCGCGCAAATCGGCTTCATTTAGCCGGCAAATGGCATATTGATCGGCCAGCAGCGTGCGCAGTACAGGATACATCAGCTCCGTCTTCACCAGGCTATCGGTGTCGAGGAGTGGGTAATCACGTTTTAAAAGCAGATGGTGATAAGGACGTAATTTTCCCCGGTAGGAAGTCAGCGCGACCACATTCACCGCGCCTGCATGTCGGCAGAATGGCTCGGCCGAAACAACCAAGGCAGGGTGCCAATCCAGAATGCGCTTCTCCTCAATACCAGGAGGTAAAGAGGGGTATCCAAAATTGACCCAATAGACCATGCCAAACTGCACGGGTGTCTGATAAGTTAGGGCATCCGGTGCAAGTTCTGGTGGATGAGGCATGGCATTTTCAACACAACTACTATAGAAACTACGGACGGGCCAGTACTACTGGCGAACTGTAAACCAGGGACTCGCTAACCTCCAACTGAGACTGAAAGCAAGCAGCCGTGAGCGACCAGGCGTGGGCAACGAGGCTTACACGCTCTTCTCGTTCATCCTGACTTTCTTCTTGAAGGGCAACAGCTATGAGATCCATTTCACGCTGGTATTGCTCGTTAAGCAAGGAGGAACGGCTGAAGTTATAATTCGTTGCCATGATACTACCTCGTTATAATTCCATTGTCCATAGCGCCTCCCTGTTCTCGGGTGGCGGATTGACTATTCCGCGAGAGCGTGAGGGCAATTTTTTTCTCCAACGTTGGAGATTATACCAGCAAATTTTTCAAAGAGCAATGCTTTTTCTACCGACTTTGTGTTAGCATCGGTAAATGCAAAGGCATTGCTCATTCTACTTGTATTATTAACCCCCATAGCCGCTCTCATAATCATGCTTCAACATGCTGATCCTCATCAGTGCATCACAAACCTGCCTCCCGATTCCCATTTTAGCTATTAATCTATATGGGTTTATCAATCAAAACCCACCTTACACCGCTATTTTGCTAGAAAGTTGTCATAATAAATGATTGTAGGCCTGAACGTTTGCTTCGCATCAACTTCTGAAGCGGCATAGCCGCTTTCCGGTACGGGATTTTGCCTCCCAGGTGGAGGGAGGTGTTTTGGTTAGCGGCGACGTATCTGTAGGGGCGCCCTTCTTTCCTCAGAATGCAAAGCGTGTGAAGGGTTGAAGGGTTGTGAAAGGTCGGTGAAGGGTTTGGTGAAGGGTTGCAGCGGCCTCTGGAGCCGTGTGAAGGGTTGTGAAGGGTTTCGTACGGGATTTTGGCAATGTGACCTTCTTCCCCCTATGCGGCATCTTTTGCCCTTTTTCATGCCCTGGCAAACCCAACCCTGGAAAAAATGCTTGACAGACTCATGGGGGTCGGCTATAATTGGGGGCGTCGATCACTTCAGAGCGCGATCAGTGCTCTTTATCTTTTGGGCAGTTACCAAAGTGGTCAAATGGGACTGACTGTAAATCAGTTGCGCGAGCTTCGGAGGTTCGAATCCTCCACTGCCCACCGCCAATAACGTAGTGATCTTGCGTGACTTGGCTTGCCCGTGTGGCGCAGCGGTAGCGCACAGTCTTGGTAAGACTGGGGTCATGGGTTCGATTCCCATCACGGGCTCCTGGGGGTTTCGCTGAGATGTCGGGACCTGGTGCTCTTCACCCTCTACCTCATCTTTCCGAAGATCCCTACAGGACACCAAAAGTTTTCGCTGCCGTCTTCTGGATTGATCGTCTCTTCCTTCCATTCCCTATAGTAGAAATTAGAGGAAATATTTGCGCCAGACGATCATTTGAGCAGGAGACGGCTGCTGCATGTCTATACCGTGCTATATCTGATCGCAAGCAGATTTGCAAAAGGAGCCACAGCAGGAAATGGCAAAACAGAAGTTCGAGCGGACCAAGCCGCATGTGAACATCGGCACGATTGGCCACATCGACCACGGCAAGACGACCCTGACGGCCGCCATCACCAAAGTGCTGGCCGCCGCTCAGCTTGCCAAATACACGGCCTTCGACCAGATCGATAAGGCCCCCGAAGAGCGCGAACGCGGCATCACCATCGCCATCGCGCACCTGGAATACCAGACCGAGAAGCGCCACTACGCCCACGTGGACTGCCCCGGCCACGCCGACTACATCAAAAACATGATCACCGGCGCCGCCCAGATGGATGGGGCGATCCTGGTGGTGAGCGCGCCCGACGGTCCCATGCCCCAGACGCGCGAGCACGTGCTGCTGGCGCGGCAGGTGGAAGTGCCCGCCATGGTGGTCTTCCTCAACAAAGTCGATATGATGGAGGATGAGGAGCTGCTCGAACTGGTGGAACTGGAAGTGCGTGAGCTGCTTTCCAAGTACAACTTCCCCGGCGACGATGTGCCGGTCATTCGCGGCTCGGCGCTCAAAGCGCTGGAGAGCAAAGGCAACCTCTCGCGCGAGGACGCGGATGCAGCCTGTGTCTGGGAATTGATGGACGCGGTGGATGACTACATCCCCACCCCCGAGCGGGCGGTGGACCAGCCGTTCCTGATGCCGGTGGAAGATGTCTTCGGCATTAAGGGACGCGGCACGGTCGCCACCGGGCGCATTGAGCGTGGCACGGTCAAGACGGGTGAGAGCGTGGAAATCGTGGGCATGAAGGAAGAGACGCGCAGCGTGGTGGTGACAGGGGTGGAGATGTTCCAGAAGACGTTGGACCAGGGGCTGGCCGGAGACAATGTGGGCTGCCTGCTGCGTGGGGTGGAGCGTACCGACATCGAGCGAGGGCAGGTACTGGCCAAGCCGGGCTCGATCAAGCCGCACAAGACGTTCCAGGCGCAGGTGTATGTGCTCTCCAAAGAGGAGGGAGGACGGCACACGCCGTTCTTCAATGGCTATCGCCCGCAGTTTTATGTGCGTACGACGGACGTGACGGGGTCGATCAAGCTGCCGGAAGGGGTGGAGATGGTGATGCCGGGCGATAACATCGAGATGACGGTGGAACTGATCGTGCCGGTGGCCATGGAAGAGGGCGTGCGCTTCGCCATTCGCGAAGGTGGTCGCACCGTGGGTGCCGGCGTCTGCACCCGAGTTGTTCAATAAGAAAAGAGCCGGACGCGGCACTCAAAACAGGTGCCGCGTCCCTGGTTTCTAAGATCCGTATCGGGAGAAAGATATGGCTACCGGAGCGAAACAACGTATCCGCATTCGGCTCAAGGCGTACGACCATCGCATTCTCGATCAATCTGCGATGCAGATCGTGGATACTGCTCAGCAGACAGGCGCTCGTGTTTCAGGGCCAGTGCCTCTGCCGACAGAGATCGACAAATACACCGTGATGCGGTCTCCATTCATCGACAAGGATTCTCGTGAACAGTTCGAGATCCGCACGCACAAGCGTTTGATTGATATTATTGATCCAACGAACAAAACTGTCGAGGCTCTGACACGTTTGAATCTGCCCGCAGGCGTAGATATCAAAGTCAAGCTGTAGGATCAGGCTCTCGTGGCAGCGCCGGATTGCGGCGCGAAGGCCAGCAGCGCTCAATGCGCGGGGAGAAAATTGCCTGCAGTTGTGAAGAAGGTACTACTTTGCATTCAGATACCTCCTTGCGGACCATCTAACGGCGTGCAACAGGCGTCGTTGATCGTCTGAAAAAGAGGAGTGTGGAAAAGCAAAAGCACTGGCTGCACAGCAGCGCTTCTGAAGGTACAAGTATTTTTGTGTTCAGAAGAGTGCGGGGAAGCAGCGTTTCTGAATGAGAAACGAGGGAAAAGTAGATATGCTTAATGCGTTGTTGGGCAGGAAAGTCGGCATGACCCAGGTGTTCGGGCCAAACGGAACAGCAATTCCGGTCACAGTAATAGAAGTTGGCCCATGCGTTGTGACACAGATCAAGACGATTGCCCATGATGGCTATGATGCCGTCCAGATTGGCTTCGAACAGATCACGACTAAACATGCGACGCGGCCCGAACTCGGCCATCTCGGGCATAGCCTGCCATTATTGAAGGCGCAGCGTAAGAAGCTGCAAACATATCGTCAAGAACATCGCTCCTCTAAAGAGGACGAAGGAGAGCAGTTAGCCACCGGGGAGAAGCAGAGTAAGCAGATCCAGAAACTGCTCAAGGTATCGGAGAATCGCCAGCGCCGCCCTGGTCCTGAACTTGGACCTTTCAGATTTCTCAGAGAGGTTGGCTTACAGGCGGGTGCTACCAGCGAAGGTGTTGAGCTTGGTGCGCAATTTGATGCCAGCCTGTTTAAAGATGGTGAAGCAGTCGATGTCATTGGTACCTCGAAGGGTAAAGGCTTCCAGGGCGTCGTCAAGCGTCATGGATTTGGCGGTGGACCGAAGACGCACGGTCAGTCAGATCGCACACGTGCTCCGGGTTCGATTGGGTCCGGCACGACACCAGGCCGTGTTCTCAAAGGAACACGTATGGCTGGTCGTATGGGCAATGCGCGTGTGACTGCCAAGAAGTTGCAAGTAATTCAAGCGGATCCTGAGCGTAACCTTCTGCTGGTCAAAGGTTCTGTGCCTGGTGCCAACGGGGGCCTGCTCACGATTAAGAAGCATGTGATGAGGTAACCGAGATGCCCTCGACTACAGTGTATAACATGGCCGGAGAGGCCGTAGATCAGCTCGAACTGAGCGAGCAGGTGTTCGGAGTCACCCCTAACATGGCGGTTCTCCATCAGGTCGTAACTGCACAACTGGTGAATCGTCGTCAAGGCAATGCTTCAACCAAAACTCGTAGTGAAGTTTCGGGCGGTAATAAAAAACCGTATCGGCAGAAAGGCACCGGTAATGCCCGCCAGGGTAGCACTCGCGCGCCTCAATTCCGTCATGGTGGTACTGTGTTTGGCCCCAAGCCGCATAAGTATCATCACGATGTGCCGAAGAAGATGCGCCGTCTGGCCATTCGTTCGGCACTCTCGGATAAAGTTGCCAACGATACCTTGATCGTGGTTAAAGAGATTTCGCTGGAGGTACCCCGGACGAAAGATATGCTGGCTATTTTAGAGAAACTGCCAGCATCCTCTGGCAAGCGTGTATTGATGATGCTGCCACGGCGTGATGAGAATGTGATTCTTTCGACTCGCAATATTCCCCTGGCTAAAGTGCAGCATGTCTCCTCGATCAATGTCGTAGAATTGCTGAAGCATGATTACCTTATCATGCCGCTCAATACTGTTCGCTGGATTGAGATGGTATTTGGTGAGGGCATGAGCTCTGAGGAGGCTTATCTCAGACTTGTGGATGAGGAGAGCGAAGCTGTCTCTGAAAGCGCCGAGCAGTCGGATGAGGAAAGCGAAGCTGTCTCTGAAAGCGCCGAGCAATCGGACAGCGAAGCGTAGGCGAGAAGGAGAGCGCTGTGGAAATCACAGAAGTATTGCGCCACGGGATTACCACTGAGAAAACGGTGCGACTGCAAGAGAAAAACCAGTACACCTTCAGGGTGGCGCCAGAGGCCAATAAAATTGATATACGTCGGGCTGTCGAGACGTTGTTCAAGGTGCATGTGGTCGCGGTCAACACCATGCGCATGCCTGGAAAGCCACGAACGATCCGGCGTCGTGGATCTGCTCCACGACCAGTCGAGGCCCGCGAGTGGAAAAAAGCGATCGTCACCCTGCGCGAGGGCGAGACAATCGATGTATTGAAGGCGTAAGGGACGGAAGAGATGCCAGTTAAACAGTATCGACCAACTTCACCTGGGCGTCGCGGCATGTCGGTTTCGACTTTTGAGGAGATTACCAAAACACGGCCAGAGAAATCTTTGACTGTGAGGCTCAAAAAGCACGCCGGGCGTAACAACCAGGGTAAAATAACGACGCGCCATCGTGGCGGTGGTGCCAAGCGTGCATATCGCCTGATTGATTTTAAGCGCAACAAGTTGGGCGTGCCAGCCAGGGTGGCTGCGATCGAATATGATCCCAACCGCACGGCTAACATTGCCCTGCTACACTATGTAGATGGTGAGAAGCGCTATATCATTGCTCCTGTGGGCCTCAAAGTCGGTGATATGATCTCTGCGGGCCCTGAGGCTGATATCAAGCCGGGCAACGCCCTGCCGCTGAAGAATATTCCGACCGGTACCACCATTCACAACATCGAACTGATACGTGGTCGTGGCGGTCAAATGGTGCGCGGCGCTGGTGTTGGAGCACAACTGATGGCGAAAGAGGGCGACTACGCTCTTATCCGCTTGCCGTCAGGAGAGCAGCGTCAAGTTCATATTCTGTGTATGGCTACGATTGGTCAGGTTGGGAATCCTGAGCACGAGAACATTAGTCTGGGTAAAGCAGGGCGTGCTCGTCGTATGGGCCGTCGTCCTACTGTGCGAGGCTCGGTCATGAACCCACGCGACCATCCTCATGGTGGTGGTGAGGGCCGGCATCCGATCGGTGGCCAGCCGCAAACCCCCTGGGGCAAGCCTGCTATGGGGTATAAGACGCGCAGGAATAAGAGAACTGATCGCTTTATTGTCAGGCGGCGCAACGCAGGTAGGAGGAGATAGTTCATGTCGCGCTCAAGAAAAAAGGGGCCATATATACATGAGTCGCTCAGGAAAAAAGTCCTGAGCATGCGCAAGAGTGGCGAGCGCCGTTTGATCAAGACCTGGTCGCGTGCCTCGATGATCTTCCCGGAAATGGTTGGCATGACCATTGGTGTCCATAATGGGAAGACACATATGCCCATCTATATTACTGAGAATATGGTGGGGCACAAGCTTGGCGAGTTTGCTCCGACGCGCCACTTCCGTGGCCACGCGGGCGGCAGGAGCGAAAAAACCACTTCGGTACGTTAGAGGAAAAGAGCCATGCAAGTCAGAGCTATTGCAAAAAATATCGGCATTCCGCCGCGCAAGATGCGTCTGGTCACCAAAACGGTGAAAGGGCTTCGAGTAAATGAGGCTCTGGCTATTCTTCAGTTCTTGCCCAACGCGGGTGCCCTTCCTGTAAGCAAGGTTGTAGCGTCAGCGGCGGCGAATGCGGAGAATAACTATAACCTTAATCCAGACGACCTGTATATTCTAAACATTGTGGCCGATGAATCGTTCCGGATTAAACGTGTGAAACCTCGGTCTCATGGTCGAGTCGGGCATATTATGCGCCGTTTCTGCCATGTCTCCGTGATCGTTTCTGACGATCCGGCTGACGCGGGCCGCTAAACAGACTACAAGGAGGACACTTTTGGGACAGAAAGTGCATCCCATTGGGTTCAGGCTCGGCGTCGTGAAAGGTCACCAGTCTCGCTGGTTTGCCGAGCGTGATTATAAAGATATCCTGGCCGAAGATTTTGAGATTCGCAAGATCATCAATCGCGAACTTTCAAACGCGGCGGTCTCGCGTATCGAAATTGAGCGCACCGCTGCTGACCAGGTGACAATTGTCATTCACACCGCCAAGCCTGGCATTGTGATTGGACGTAGCGGAGAAAAAGTGGATCGCCTACGTGCGCTGCTGGAGACCAAAACCAGAATGCGTCGTGTAAGGGTGAACATTGAGGAGATTCGCCAGCCTGAGTTGGATGCGACCCTGGTGAGCCGGGGGATCGCGGAGCAACTGGAGAAGCGTGTTTCGTTCCGTCGCGCTATGAAGCAGGCCGTGCAGAGAACGATCCGGGCCAACGCCAAGGGAATTAAGGTAATTGTTGGCGGCCGCCTGGGCGGAGCAGAAATTGCACGCTCGGAGAAAGAGGTGGAGGGGAAGGTGCCTCTGCACACGCTGCGCGCAGATATTGACTATGGTCAGGCTGAAGCCCACACTACCTTTGGTGTGATTGGCGTGAAGGTATGGATCTACCGCGGCGATATCCTGCCGAGTAAACGTCGAGAAAGTCTTATTGGGCAGGTCGAAGCAATTGCTCAGCCGACTTTCGCGCCACGCGAAGGAACGGAGCGCCGTGAGCGTCGTGGTGGTGGAGAACGCCGTGAGCGTCGTGGTGGTGGAGATCGTGAGCATCGTGCTCCTCGTGGGCAGCGCCCCCAGGGTGAGCGAGGTCCGCGACCTCAGGGTGAGCGAGGTCCGCGCCAGCCACGCGGAGAGAGGCCACAGGGTGAACGAGGTCCGCGCCAGCCACGCGGAGAGCGGCCGCCACGTCCACAGAGTGAGCACGCGCCTCGTCCTGAGCAGGCTCCTTCCGTAGAAAACACGGCGGAGAATACGCCGCCACCAGCGCCATCAACCGATGCTGGTACCACCCAGAGCGAATAGAGGAGAGCTAAGCCATGTTATTGGCACCGTCACGTACAAAATATCGCCGGCAGCATCGAGGTCGTATGAAAGGCCGCGCCATGCGTGGCGCGAGCATTGCGTTCGGCGAATACGCTTTGCAGGCGTTGGAAGCTTGCTGGCTGGAGGCACGTCAGATCGAGTCGGCTCGTATCGCGCTTACCCGTTTTATGAAGCGTGGTGGTAAGGTATGGATCCGTGTTTTTCCTGACAAGCCCATCACCGCCAAGCCGGCTGAGACCCGTATGGGTAGCGGTAAAGGCGCGGTAGACCACTGGGTCGCCGTCGTCAAGCCCGGTCGTATTATCTTTGAGATTGGCGGCGTTAGTCACGAAGTGGCGAAAGAGGCGGCGCGTCTCGCGGGCCATAAGTTACCAATCAAAACTCGTTTTATCACACGAGGGGAGGCGGAGAGTGTCGAAGCTTAAAGAGCACCGCAAAGAGTTTCAGGAGATGAATGCTGAACAGGCGCGGCGCAAGCTCAAAGAGCTACGCGAGCAATTGTTCAGGCTCCGCATCCAGCAGCAGCGTGGTGAAGTGAAGAACAGCCGCGTTTTTACTCAGACCCGCAAAGATATCGCGCGCGTGTTGCATCGCCTGACGATATTGGAGAGTGAATAATGACACAGCAAACTGAGAGCACGGCAGCCGTCACCACAAGTCGTCGCCAGCAGAAAGTTGGGCGTGTGGTGAGCAACAAATCGGATAAAACGATTGTTGTAGCCGTCGAATCGCTGAAAAAACACCGCATTTACAAGCGGAGATACAAGCAGACAAAGCGCTTTCATGCGCACGACGAGGAGAATACATGCCAGATTGGCGATCTGGTGCGTATCGAAGAGAGCCGTCCATTGAGCAGGTTGAAGCGCTGGCGCCTGGTGGAGATCATCAAGCCTAGCATTGGCATTGCTCCAGTGGACGAGGTGCTGCCTGATGTTGAGGCCGAGCTATCGTCCGCAGAGTCCGAAGAATCGGCAGAGTCCGAAGAATCTGAAGAAGAATCGGCAGAGTAGGGGGAATGTCCAATGATTCAGCCACAAACACGCCTGAAGGTCGCTGACAATACGGGCGCTAAAGAGATTATGTGCATCCGTGTGATGAGTGGCTCTTCCAAGCGGTATGCCGAGGTAGGGGATATCATTAAGGCCTCTGTCAAGCAGGCAGCGCCCAATGGACAGGTCAAGAAGGGCGAAGTAGTGAATGCCGTGGTGGTTCGTGTGGCAAAAGAGTATGCCAGGCCGGATGGTTCGCACATCCGTTTTGACGAGAATGCTGCTGTTATCATCGCCGCGGGTAACAACCCGCGGGGCACGCGTATCTTTGGCCCGGTAGCCCGCGAATTGCGAGAGCGCAATTTCATGAAAATCATTTCACTTGCGCCTGAAGTGTTGTAACGAGGGGAACAATGGCAGTAAAACAGAAAGAGAAGAAGCCGTTGCACCTTGCCAAGCTGAAAATCAAAAAGGGTGACACCGTTTTGATTATCTCTGGCAAAGACAAGGGCAAAGAAGGAATAGTATCGCGGGCGCTACCCCAGGTCGACAAGGTTATTGTCGAGGGCCTGAACATTGTCAAGAAGCACATTCGCCCGCAAGGTCAGACCCGGCAGGGTGGTATTATCGAAAAGGCGATGCCTTTACACGTTTCCAATGTGATGTTGAAATGCACGGAGTGCAATCAACCTACTCGTGTTGGTCATGATCATCGCCAGATCGGTGAGAAAATGCGCAAAGTGCGCGTATGTAAAAAGTGTCAAAAGATCATTCAAGATCGGACGAGGAGTAGTTAGTGATGGCATCGCGCTTGAAAGAGAAATATCGCCAAGAGGTTGTGCCAGCCCTGCGAAAGGAGTTTAACTACACCAATCCGATGCAGGTTCCGGTTGTCAACAAAGTGGTGGTCAACATCGGTCTGGGTGAGGTCATTCAGAATCCCAAGGCGATGGATGCGGCTGTGGCGGATCTGGCGACGATTACAGGTCAGCGGCCAGTGATTACCCGTGCCAAGCGCTCGGTAGCCGCTTTTAAACTGCGTGAGGGGATGCAGATCGGTTGTATGGTAACATTGCGTGGTGAGCGTATGTTCCAGTTCCTTGACAAGCTCATGAATGTGGCCTTGCCTCGTTTGCGCGACTTCCAGGGAGTCTCCAATGACGCCTTTGATGGGCGTGGCAATTACACGCTTGGCCTGCGTGAGCAACTGGTCTTCCCTGAGATCGACTATGACAAGGTCGACAAGTTGCGTGGTATGGAAATCAGCGTAGTCACTACGGCTCGCTCTGACCAAGAAGGACGACGGCTGCTCGCATTGATGGGCATGCCCTTTAAGAAGTAGTCGCTGGAGGGCGCAATGGCAAAAATTGCAATGATTGTGAAGGCGAAGCGCAAGCCCAAGTTCAAAGTGCGGCAGCATAACCGCTGTAACGTTTGTGGGCGGCCTCGGGCCTATATCAGGAAATTCGGCCTATGTCGTATCTGTTTCCGCGAGCGTGCGCTGCGCGGCGAACTGCCCGGCGTGACGAAATCGAGCTGGTAGTCGAGTTACGAAGAGTAGAAGACTAGTGGAGGATATTCCATGAATATGACCGATCCCATTGCGGATATGCTCACGCGTATTCGTAATGCGGTTAGAGCAAAACATACTCGCGTACTGATTCCGGCCTCGAAAATGAAGCTGGGTCTTGCGCGTGTGCTCAAAGAAGAAGGCTATATCAAAGACATCGAAATTTTAAAAGACAATCCACAGGGAACGCTCCGGCTGACTCTGCGCTATGTGGATAAAGTACCGGTGCTGACTCAGCTCAAGCGTGTGAGTAAGCCTGGTCTGCGTGTCTACACGAAGCAGGCGAGTATTCCAAGGGTGCGTGGTGGTCTGGGAGTTGCGATACTGTCAACGCCAAAGGGTTTAATGACCGGCTCCAATGCCTATAAGCAGGGCGTGGGTGGCGAAGTCATCTGCTACGTTTGGTAAAGGGAGGTCTGAAATGTCTCGTATTGGACGTGCTCCGATTGTCATACCACCAAAGGTGCAGGTGAACTGGACCGAAGACAATGTTGTGACGGTAAAGGGGCCTAGAGGTGAGCTTTCGCGATGGGTTGACCCTGAACTGACGCTTGAGCTCAAAGATGACAAACTCGTGGTTAGCCGCCCTTCGGACAGCAAGCCGCATAAAGCCAAGCATGGCCTCTATCGTACCCTGGTAAACAACATGGTGGTAGGGGTGACCAATGGCTATACCAAGCAACTTGAGATTCACGGTGTCGGTTATCGTGCCTCGAAGGTGGGGCAAAATCTGGTGATTCTGGTTGGCTATTCCCACCCGGTAGAAGTGTACGCTCCCGAGGGCATTACGCTCAATGTGGAGGGTGTTGATCCCGCTACGAAAGCCACGAAAGTAAGTGTCAGCGGCATCGACAAAGAGCTGGTAGGCCAGGTTGCAGCCAATATTCGCGGCATTCGTAAGCCAGAGCCGTATAAAGGTAAAGGCATTCGTTATGCTGGCGAGAAGATCCGGCGTAAGGCTGGTAAGGCTGGTAAAGTCGGCGGGAAGAAAAAGTAGGTAAGTGAGCTATGATTAAAAAGTTTCATGCGAATCAAGCGCGGCTGCGCCGGCATAGGCGTATGCGCCGTCACCTGGCGGGCTCACAGGAACGTCCACGCTTGAATATATTCCGCAGTGGACATCATATCTATGCGCAGATCATAGACGATACGACGGGCCGCACGCTGGCCGCTGCTTCCTCGTTGGATGCGGGCCTGCGTGACTTCAAGCCGGCCCCCGCTCCCAAGCAGTCCAAAAAGGCTGAGGTAGAGCAGGAAGCCCCGGTGGAGGTTGCTGCTGAAGCTGCTCCCAGGAGTAGGAAGGCCGAGAAGGCTCCTGCCAAGGGAGGTAAGCAGCAGTCTGCGGCCCCAACAAAAACGCTGCTGCCTGCTGCTCAGAAGGGCGAACGCAAAACGCCGGTAGAGGCGTTGGTCGCTATCGCCCATAATCGTAGGGTGGCGCTGGCACGCGAGGTTGGAAAACTGGTCGCGCAGCGTGCGAAAGAAAATGGTGTCAGC
>JAFMRP010000367.1 GCA_017354095.1 Ktedonobacteraceae bacterium | reverse complement strand
CTCATCTCGTTGCCGCTACCGCATGTCAGACGCTAGAGCTCGTTGCACACTCGCAGGTAAAAATCGACATTACCGAGGTCCTGCCGCTGGATCAGGCCGGTGAAGCACATCGTCGCCTGGAGTCCCGGAACACTACCGGCAAGCTTCTACTACGTGTGCAGTAGCAGGGGAACAGCCAGATTCCACTTGCTCCAAAACAGATAAGGCCACCCTTCACGGGTGGCCGGACTTTTTACGAGGCTTTCTTCTTGCGTCCGTGCATCTGGCGAGAGGATTTCTTGGGGGGATGGATCTGCGCTTCTTGCTGCTCAGCGGAACAACGATTGAACTCCTCAACTGCTAACATATACGCATTATACAGGCGTTCAAGCACCTGCGTCGAGGCCCCCTGCTGCTCCGCCATCGCCAGGTCATACCACTTCTGTTGCATACGCTGCTCAGCGTACTCTAACTGCGTTGAAGACATGGCACTACTTTCTCAGGAGGCTTTGCTACCCCGCTTCTGCTCCCTGTACTCGGCGGTCAACTGCTGGATCAATCTACGCGCGGACAACGCACTGATGGCTGCGACATTCTCAGGCTCGGGCTTACCTAGATGCTGGCAGAGCTTACGAATGCTCGCCAATTGCTGCTCAGTGACTCCGGTCTGCTCGTTCGATTCAGCCACGATACTGCCACTGCCGGGCCTGGCGGCTGCGACAAACGTGTTATTACCGCCACTACCGTTGGCATATGTACCATTACCACGATCTACCGGGCTATCCACGATCCGGTGTTCTTCCTCAAATTCATCACCGGTAAATTGCGTACCATATCCCAGCGCCGCCAATGCACGCCCAATAGCTCCAGTCTCAGCCTTCTCAACATAATCTGGAAAACTGGCGGCTTTCTCCGACTTGGTCCCGGTCGCGATGCCCCCCAATCCATCTTTCACAACTGCCCTGAAGATGACAAAACCACGCGCCTGCTTGATAACTTTCTCACTGCGCCTCTTCTCAGGATTCCAGGCCATGGCCTCTTCCTCAGTCTCACGATCAAGGTCGAGATGGAGCATCTCTGTCTCAATGGTTCCCTGCGGGAAACGCTCCCGGAACCAGACGAGCCGCCATTGCACCGGCAGATAATCCTTCCCCTTGAGCTGAATCAGGTGCTCATTGGGGTTAAATGCACGAGTGCGTTGATTTTGCCCTTCACGAACCTGCCCGCTGCTCTGGTCACTCATGTATCGCTCCTTCTTGAAAGTTTGTTCTAACATTATAGAACAGAAGTCATATTCCGTCAAGTTGATTCTTTCTATCGCATCCTGCATTGATACATTCTTACACGACCCCCCGAAAGCGGAAATGCGACAGACCAGCGTGCGATACAACTTTTGATCGATTTTTCCGATCACTACCATCGCTTTTATTCGTTTGACCCGCTCACAGGCAGCGCTTAGAATAAGGCCATACAGCCACTCTACATTATATGGATTGTTGAGAAAATACCAACGCCGAGAGGAGCAATGCACTTATGAACGCTACTCGCGCTCAACTGATCACAACTTTGCAACAAACCCAATCCACACTAACACGCCTGACTTCTACACTTCCTGATTCCGCGCTCGACTTTCGCCCCAGTCCTGACGAGTGGAGCATTCGTGAGATCCTGGCCCACCTGGTGGATGATGACATGTTCGTCATGCGCACCCGCCTGGAACGCCTCCTCAGAGAGGACAATCCATCCCTGGTGCCGCATGATGAGAAGGAGTGGCATAGCCAGCGTAACACCAGCCGCGATAAGATCGATGAACTGCTCAGCGATTTCGCGGTACAGCGCGCCGCCAGCCTGGGCATTTTCGCGTTCCTGCGCGAAGAGGACTGGACCCGCACAGGCTACCATCCCGAGTACGGAAATTTCACCGCCCAGGAGTGGCTAGCACATTGGGCAAAACACGATCTTACACATATCCGACAGATTGAAGCCACGCTCGACGCCTATAATCGGCAGGCTTCAGAATCACAGTAATCCATTAAACCATACCTCTCCCAAAAGAAGGTATCCGGCTGCGGGGCCTGGCTACTGCGCTTCTGAGAGGACAAAACAACACTGCTGGATCTCGCCACCCTGGCAGCGTTCCTGCACTGGAACATCAACTATCTCCGTCAGGAGCGTTGCCACAAGGTGGCAAACTTGCGGATTCTCTGGAACGACCGCAGCCAGGGGACACCGGTACCCCCGTATCAGATATCGCTCACCCTCCTGCTCGAGCTCCGCCAACCCACCAAACTCATTCAGAACACCAACCGCTCTCTGAAGTCGCTGCTGGATATCTCCATCAGCTTTTTTCCACTGCGTTGCCAGGCGCTGTCCGACTGTTCGCATCAAAGCCTCAAGCGTTTCCGGCTCCATATACTCTTTCAGCGCTTCCAAAAGCTGGTCAAGCACAAAACTATAGGCTTTAGGAAAGAGATTTTCCGCCTCAGCCGTGAGCTCATACACATAGGCAGGCTTCGCATGGGCACGACGCACCCCGCACTGACGGACAAGGCCGTCACGCTCAAGGGCCGCCAGATGAACACGAATCGCATTATCAGTCACGTGTAACGCCTGAGCGATCTCGTCAACAGTAGAGCTCGCTCGACGCAGCAGCACAAGAATCTGTCCACGTGTCGAGGCAAAAAAATTGTGCTTCCAAGGTACAGCTTGCATGATTTCCCTCCATTTTCCTTCTCAGTGTATTGGAAAACCTCCACATTGTCAACAAAAACATTGACTTTATTGACAAATTATGCTATAGAAACATAGGGAAGGTCTCATAAGTGTTAACGTAAATGGGGTGCAAGGGACACAGCCCGCTGAAAATCTTTTTTTGCGAGCCGCCGCACACAGGCTGCGAGCGGTAGGAGCATGCAACAGAGAAAGGAGCACTAATATGGAAAGCAAAGTGAAACTCTTTGGCCATCCCATACACCCAATGCTCATCGCCTTTCCCCTGGGACTACTAGCCACATCATTCGTCTTTGACATAGTCCACTGGATTACAGGCAATGACTACTTTTCAGAAGTTGCCTTCTGGATGATCGCGGCAGGCATCATTGGAGGACTTCTGGCTGCTGTCTTTGGCCTGGTTGACTGGCTTGCCATTCCAGCAGGAACACGGGCCAAAGCCGTTGGCCTGTGGCACGGGGCAGGAAACGTGATCGTCGTTCTGCTCTTCGCGGGAAGCTGGCTTCTTCGCCTGAATACACAGAGGAATCCCTCAATCTTTGCCTATATTCTTTCGCTCATTGCGGTGCTGCTAGCCCTCGTAACCGCCTGGCTCGGTGGCGAACTGGTTGATCGCCTGGGCGTGGGAGTCGATGAAGGCGCTAACGTGAATGCCCCCAGTTCCCTCTCCCACCAGCCCGCCGCAGCACATACCGCCGCAACCGATTAATGCTCCCACACAGAAAGTTTGCGTCTCGTACACTCTAAATCAATCGGGCGTAAGACATGGTAGGAGAAGATCAACTATGTCTTACGCTCCTTATGCCGCATCCCTCCCCACACCAGCAAAACCATACCACGCTAGTATATAATATAGATATTCAATGTCTGAGTATTGAGAGTCGCTGGTTGAAGGAACACACAATGTATACCAATGGCATCTATAACGAAATTCAAACCGCCCTACACCGCGGCGAGCGCGTGGTGGTCGCTACGGTTGTGAAAACCGTTGGCGCGGCCCCCTGCGGCGTGGGCAGCAAGATGTTGATCCATGCTAATGGCTCAAATGATGGCAGCTTTGGCGGCGCACCCACTGATGCGAAAGTCACCCAGGCAGCCCTGCAAGTCCTGCACGAGGGACGCTCCTACATGACTCACATCCACCTGGATGCCGATAACAATGAGGCAGTCGGCAGTTGTGGCGCGACCCTGGAGGTCTTCTTCGAGGTGGTGTTGCCCGAACCTCGCCTGATCATCGCCGGAGCCGGATACGTAGCCCAGAGACTGGCCTGGCTGGCCGAAAATCTCGATTTCCGCATTACCGTGATCGATGACCGCCGCGACCTGGCCAATCCACAGCTCTTCGACAAACAGGTGCAGCTCTCCTTCGGCGACATCCCACAAAGCATACGCGAGATGGAACCCGACGAGTCAAGCTGGATCGTGATCGTGACACGCGGGCACCATCTCGACAAGGATGCTCTGCGCGCCGCACTGGAGACGAACGCGGCCTACATCGGTATGATCGGCAGTCCGAGCAAAGTACGGCACATCTTTAAAGATCTACAAAAAGAAGGTATCGCCCGCGAGCGCCTGGAGCGCGTA
Organism: Ktedonobacteraceae bacterium; assembly: GCA_017354095.1. Lineage (GTDB taxonomy): Bacteria > Chloroflexota > Ktedonobacteria > Ktedonobacterales > Ktedonobacteraceae > Bu33. Next base: position 1,414 of record JAFMRP010000367.1, on the reverse strand, counting down.
CATGCCCCCATCGGCCTGGACCTCGGCGCGGAAACGCCCGATGAGATCGCCCTGAGCATCGCCGCCGAAATGGTTATGCTGCGCAAGAAGGGCAGCGGCCTGCCGCTCAAAACCGTCCATTCACTGCTGGATGAAGAGGTCACCGCGCACCACGAATAAAGCGTACTGTCACCGTTCCAAGCACACAGAAACCGATGGCCATGATAAACAATAGCTGGAAACCGAGCACGGGATTTCCGGCGCGCGTGAAATGGTCGATTAACGGCCCACCGAGCACTGGCGCGACGACCTGTGGCAGAGAGAGCGCGATATTCCAGACCCCCATGTCACGCGCGAAATTGCGGTCCGAGGGCAGCACATCGGCCACCAGCGCCCAGTCAACACTACCATACGCGCCATAACCCAGCCCGAAAAGTGCGCCCGCCGCGAGCACCAGGGGCAGCGAGTGCGTGATGACAAAAACCAGACCCACGGCGGCCATCATGCCTCCCGCGATGTAGACCATACGCTTGCGCCCAAAATGGTCCGAGAGCCAGCCGGCAGCAAAGGCGCTGCCCAGGCTGGTGAGCGAGACGATGATCAGAAAGTTGGTCGTCTGCTGCTCGGGATGCTCAACGCCCACCGCGTCACGCATATAATATTGCAGGAAGGTCTGTATCGTGTGAATGCCCAGCATCATGATCAGGCGCGTAATAAACACCCAGGCAAAATCAGGATCACGCCGCGGCTTGAAGTCAAAGATACGCAGAATACCTACCGTTACGATGACCTCCAGCACGACCTGCTGCACATCACTACCAATCCTGACACCACCAAGATTGCCGGCATTCCACACAGCCATGATGCCCCAGACCACGAGCGCGGCCAGCACGGTCCCCCCAATCGTCACGAGCAGCGAGCGCGAGAGCCAGGGAAACCGCCCGCGCGCCACTACCACGCCCTCACTCCCTCCCTCGCTGTGTCTCTCAACCGCTTGCCCATCGTCCGATGCCGATCTCACCTCTTGAGCAATCTCTCCGAAGGACTCCCGGCGCCGCTCGCGCACAGAAAATATCGTTACCAGCATCAGCGCGACCAGCACGGCGATAATGCCGCTATAAACCAGCCACAATGTCTGCTGGTAGACTGGCAGTGGCCTGGAGGCATCGATCAGGAAGCCGGCGATAATCACGCCACCAATCGTACCCAGCGTCTGTAACAACCCCATGATCCCCGAGGTCAGACCACGCTGCCGCGGCGGCACAATATCCGGCAAAAGCGCGTGGAAAGGTGCCTGCACGGCGTTGCTGGAGAACTGCAACAGGACATATGCAACGGCCAGCGACGGGATATCCCTGGCCACGGCCATCCAGACGAGAGCAGCAACATTGACCAGTGTGCCAATAAAAATATATGGGCGACGCCGGCCCCACAC
>JAFMRP010001479.1 GCA_017354095.1 Ktedonobacteraceae bacterium | reverse complement strand
TTATGGGCTCTCACAGCAAGACGCCAATGTGATGACCGAAGACAAAGCACTCGGAGATTACTTTGAACAGGTGATGCACGTGTCCCAGACACAAGACCACAAAGCACGCGCAAAAGCTGCTAGCAACTGGCTGCTCAGCGAGGTCGTACGCTTACTCAAAGCCAACTCCATTGAGATACAACAGTCCCCACTGCAACCGGCCGCGCTGGCTAACCTGCTCGACCTGCTCGATAGACAGCGCATCACTGGCAAACAAGCGAAAGAGATCCTGGACGATGCGTTCGCCTCCGGTGAGCTGCCGGAGACGATCGTGGAAAAGAAAGGGATCAAGCCTCCCATCACCGACGAAAGCGCCCTCGAGCGCATCGTCGACGAGGTGATCGCTCAGAATGAGCAGATCGCTAACGATTATCGCGGAGGCAAAACCAATGCTATTCAAGCTCTCATGGGCCGCGTGATGAAACAAACACGCGGTCAGGCCAGAGCTGAGATAGTGCTTACGTTATTAAAAAGGAAATTGGGAGAGGCATAGCCCCCAGGGGCGCTCTCCCCGTTCAGAAAGGCAGATGAGCAGACATGCACGACGAAGTGTCCTCTGCGACCTTTAATCCCTATCACATGGCGGTCCAGCAGTTTGAACTGGCCGCCGAACGACTGGAACTCTCTGAAGATATGCGCGAGATCCTGCGCCAGCCCAAGCGCGAGCTCGCCGTCAATTTCCCGGTTCGCCTGGATAGTGGACGTATCAAAACCTTTACAGGCTATCGCGTTCAGCATAACGTCAATCGCGGCCCCGCCAAGGGCGGCATCCGCTACGGACCCGACGTTACGCTGGACGAAGTCAAAGCTTTAGCAATGTGGATGACGTGGAAATGCGCCGTGGTCGGCATCCCCTACGGCGGCGCGAAAGGTGGGGTCATCTGCGATCCTAAAGATATGAGCCCGGGCGAGCTGGAACGCATGACCCGCCGCTTTGCGACTGAAATATCCATTATTATTGGACCTCATAGCGATATTCCCGCGCCCGATGTCAATACCAACCCCCAGGTGATGGCGTGGATGATGGATACCTTCTCTATGCATGCCGGCTACTCTATCCCCGCTGTAGTGACCGGCAAACCCCTCTCGATCGGCGGCAGCGAAGGCCGTAACGACGCCACAGCGACTGGTGTCCTCTTTGTGACCAGGCGCGCAGCCAGAAAACTCGGTATGCCGCTGAAGGGCGCTCGGGTGAGCATTCAAGGCTTTGGCAATGCCGGCAGCATCGCGGCCCGCCTTTTCTATAATGAGGGCTGCAAGGTCGTGGCCGTCAGCGATACACGCGGCGGCATCTATAACGAAGCAGGCCTGGACCCCGCCGCCGTTTTACGCCACAAGCAGGAACGCGGCTCGGTTGTTGGCTTCCCACAGGCTCAGGCGGTGAGCGTGTCGGAGGTCCTGGAAGTTCCCTGCGATGTCCTGGTTCCCGCCGCCACTGAAGGCGTCATCACCGCCGCTAACGCCCCACGCGTGCAGGCTCGCATCGTCTCCGAAGCCGCCAACGGCCCGACAACGCCCGAAGCTGACGCGATCCTCTATAAACAGGGCTGTATGGTCATTCCCGATATCCTCGCCAATGCCGGCGGCGTGACGGTAAGCTACTTTGAATGGGTACAGGATCTACAAAGCTTCTTCTGGGGTGTGGATGAGATTACCAAAAAACTTGAAATGATCATGAACCGCGCATTCGATGCGGTGGCGGCGGAGGCCGATCTCTATAACAGCGATCTGCGCCTGGCAGCCAATATGCTGGCTATCTCGCGCGTCGCCGAAGCCACTCAGATTCGCGGCATTTATCCATAAATTGCAGCATAAAGGGGGCTCGGGAGGTAGTACCTCCCGAGCCCC
>JAFMRP010000366.1 GCA_017354095.1 Ktedonobacteraceae bacterium | reverse complement strand
CCATTCCCACTGGCCAGACCCCCTCGAAGAGCGATCCAGCCAAGATGGTCCAGCGCGCTGTCACTACCTCAGCCAGATCTGCACCTCAGACTTCCTCACCCGGAAAGGTCAGCATCTGACAATTGAACGAGCGCTTCAGGACTATCTGCAAGCCCATCGCGCCGTCGGGCATCGCCAAAAAACCCTGGAATGGCATCAGATGGTGCTCGGTCATTTGCAACAGTATCTACAAACTGAGTGCCACCTCCTGCACGTCCATCAGATCACCGAGAAGACCGTGAGGAACTGGCTGTCATCTCTGGCGCAGACGCCGACGCCCAAAGGATCACGACGTTCGGCGAGCACGATTGAAACGTATGCGCGCTCGGCGCGAGCGTTTTGCGGCTGGCTCGTCGAGCGAGGAACGCTCTCGTGCTCTCCCATGAGCGAGAGCGCATTCCCTCGGACCAGTGTCCCTCTCCCTCATGTGATCTCGCCTGCGACCTTTGACCAGATCATGCGAACAGGGTTTTCCCAGAAAGCGCGAGCGCGTGAGACAAAGCGCCTGGCCACACGTGATCAGGCGCTGCTCTGGGTGCTCTTTGACACCGGCATCACGGTTGCTGAGCTCTGTGCCTTACGGATCGCCGATCTGGATTGGCAAACGGGCTGGCTGCGGGTGAGGAGGAAAGGAGGCAAAGAACGCCAGATGCCTCTCGGGTCAACCTGTCTAAGCCACCTGCGTGTGTATCTGAAACAGATGGACCCGACGACCAGAAGAGGGCTAGCCAGGAGACATGCTGGTGGCGATCCCCTGTTCGCTTCCCAGGGGAAGCAGTCGCTCACCACCAATGATGTCAGCATGGTGTTTGCTCGGTTCCGCAAACGGGCAAGGATCAGTGACACCGTTTTCAGCCCCCAGGTCCTCCGTCACAGCTTTGCCCTGCGGTATCTGCGGGCAGGAGGAAACCCATGGGAGTTGCAGGAATTGTTGGGCTATGAGGGTATGGCTCCGGTCAGGCAGTATCTGCGCTGGTATAACCAGTTGCTCCACGAGCAGACGCAGCCAGAGCGCGAAGAGAGGGGAGGGAGCGTTACTGAACGCACCACGCCGTTGGGCTCCAGGCCAGATGAAGAGGGAAGAGGGGAAAAAATTGTTCCATGCAAAAAAACGCCTGACGTGAGAGCATCCACCTGTGGGGAAGAAACACATCCACTCGTTTCCCAGGCCCCAGGTTGAGACCATTCCCATGCATGTCTCAACCCAGGGTGACAGCTTCGTCTCTCCGTGCCTCATGACAATCGCTCTCTTGTCATGCACAAGATCACCTCTCACACGAGAGACGAATGCGTTTCGGTCGCGGAGCCCGCCGCGAGTGAAGTACATCTGGGAGGATAACGCTCACCTCTATTGTTGCTGCATTTCAAGGTGAAGCCCTTCTCCTCTTGCGCGCATTCGGAGGGCCAATGCTGATAGCCACACCCAGCCCAGTGCCACTGCGACGTAGAAGAAGATCGAGGCCCACGCCATGCCTGCCGTTGCGATCAGAGCCACGATGGCAGCCAGATAGGTGACGCCCGTCAATGTCGAAAATGTGGCCCAACCTGGCGCATGGAAGGCTCCAAAATGACGCGCAAAGACAACACTGGCTGCGATGATGCTCCGAGAGGTTCGCTCTTGGTTGCCTTTCATCAGGCCCCTTTCTTCAACTCGACCATTTGAAGAAGATTGCCATTGGTATCGTCAAAGACGGCCGTCGTCGGTCCGCCCGTGCTTCCCGGCTCTTGGGTAAAGGTCACCCCCAACTTCTGCAGGCGCTCATACTCAGCCTGGACATCATCGACCGCAAACGAGGTGATGGGAATCCCATCTTCCGCTAGTGCTTCGCGCAAGGCTTTCATGGCAGGGTAGTCTGCATTCGGCTCCAGCAGGAGCTCTGGGCCATCAGGATCTTCTGGAGAAACCACGGTCAGCCAACGCGCGCCTGCGCCTAATTCGATGTCCCTCTTCTTTTGAAATCCCAGTATTTGTGTGTAGAAGGTCAGGGCTTGGTGATAGTCAGCTATCGGAATGCTCGTGATGTAAATCCTCATGAATCCTCCTTCTTTTTCGCTCCCCAGCGCTGGACAATAGCGCTTAAGGGCGAGGTGTTGATGTAATGGAACTTATAGCGCCCCTGGCGTTTGACCGTCACCAAATGGGCGGCCTCCAGGATCGCCAGGTGCTGCGATATCGCTTGCCTTGTTGAGGCTATCTGATGTTGCAGAAGCAAGCGCGAACACAGTTCGAACAAGGTCTGTCCATCGTGCGCAGAAAGCTCATCGAGAATCGTCCTTCTGGTCGGATCGGCAAGCGCCTTCAAGAGTAAGTCCATATCCATAACAAGAGCATAGGCAAGTGAATACTTGCATGTCAAGAGGATACGACTGAGAAAAGCAAAAAACTTCTCGAATCTTGCTCACTTCTCGCGCGCCAGATCCAACCAGGCGTGACGTTTTTTGCCTCATTCGAGGGCGAACCGTCTCTTCCAGGCACCACAAACGAGGACGCGAAGCCTGGGAACCGATCGCGATGCTGTTTCACGCAAGCAGCGCTTCGAGCCAGTCGGTCAACTCGACCAGTTTGACCTGACGTGGAGACGCGGAGCGATCAAAGGGGTCATTCACGACCAGCTGGCACAATGGTGCCCAGGTATAGACCTCACTAAACATGCCGTAGAGCAAGTCCAGGAACCGCTCCAGATCGTCGTGAGTATAGCCAGCTGGCCAGGGACCAAAGGTCGTGAGCAGCCGTTTGCGTCTGGAAGGGCTCAGACGGGGTGTCGTCGTCATAGACGGCTAACCCCCTCGCTCACCGCGCCATGACAACAAGCGGCAGCTGGTCAGCCCGTGCATGGTGGCTGCAGATGCAGCCGAGTGCTGTCTCTTTGCAAGCCGATGGTGCGTTGCTCTTCTTCGCTTCGGGCTGTTCCAGCGGCGTCGCATGCGCTGCCCTCCTTTCATTGCTCAGACACACCAGCGAATCACAGGACTCACCAGAAACATCTTGGCGTTCTCATCAGCCATGCTGATCATGATCTCCAGGACGATTGATTCCTGCTGCGGATGATGGACACGTGTGCTCACTCCTCTCTCACACGGTTTCTGCCGGCAACGAACCACCTCCTCCACTGGGGGCGCCGAAACGATAATCGCGTCCGTTCATCGGGATCGGAATGACCCCCATCATCAAGCGCGAGCGAGCGGCTCCACCAACGTAATGGTCCAGTTCGGCTGGTGAGCAGTTGGACGAGATAGCCAGCGGCAGCCCTCTGCGCGTACGACCATCGATGAGTTGATAAGAGATCTCCTGTCGGAAGGCGCTCACCTTTGGCTTGTCGATATCGTCTAAGAGCAGCAGTGGCGTCTGAATCGCTTGCTTGAGCAAGAGGTGATAGTCCTGATCGTTCCTGATCCGCTCCTGGATGGCGTCAAAGAGCGTCACTGCCGAGGCAAACAGGCAGGGTCGACCCGCTGAGCGCCTCAGATTGGCCAGTGCCGCCAACAGATGGGTTTTGCCCACGCCATAGGAGCCGTAGAGCCACAAATCCCCTTGAGGATGGAAGGCAAAGGCACGCACTTCCGCAAACGCCTCTGGCTGGCGCGCTGGTTCAAAAGCGGAGAACGTCTTGGCTTCCAACTCCGATGCCGTCCAGCCAGCCCCTAACCAGGTATAAGTCTGGGCCATCTGGGCCTCCCTGATGGCTTCGGCCAATGTGCGGGGCACCTGCTGCCGTTGGCGGCGCTCTTCGGCTTGCTGTTCACAGGCACAGCGCCGCCGCGCATACCAGCCTTGAGCAAATTGGAAAGGGGTGATCTCCCCACAGGTGTCACAGATCCAGGTTTTGTCTGCCGGGTTCTGGCTCAAGAAACGTCTGGCCCAGTTGGGAACATGGGGGAAGGCTCCTCCTGCCTGGTTCATACGACGATGGCCTCCTGCTCCGCAGCCGCCCGGCGAGCAGCTGCCGTCGCCTTCACTTCCTGAACGCGTCGCTCGATAAAGGCGGCATAGGGATCCTCAGGCGGCGTCGACATGGCGCTCCTTCGGGTCGTGCTCGCCAAGGAGGTTGTCGGTGTTCGGGACGTATGGTCTTGATGGTGTGCTCTTTGACGTGCCTGGATATTCGCCTGTTCGCGACCCAACCAGCGCCGGAAAAAGGCGGGGGTCATGGCTTGTCCCTTGCGATTACGGTGCCGATCCTCGATCCACTCGCGAGCCGCGTCGGCTTCCCCCAACAGGGAAAGCGATTCGTCTGAGCCATAATCCGCCACCACCCGTCGCAACGCCCCACTCAGCGGAAGGTGCAGAATCTGCGCCACCTGGCGCGTTTTCTGCGATATGGCTCCTTGCGTGAGTGAAACGTCGTCGCTGCTGACGCTGGAGGAGGGGGCAAGGGAGGTGACAACTTTCCCCGGAAACGCTTCATCTTCGACTTCATTTCTTCTTCTTTCTTCCTTTTCACCTTCTGGTTCTTCTTCCTCTTCTTCAGGGCGGATTTCCCCGGAAAATCCTGGCACTCCCGGGGAAATCCGGGGAACCCCGGAATCATCCTGGGCGTCTGCAGATGAATGGAAACCGCCTGGCAGGACAGAATCGGAATCTGGGGGAGGCGGGGCAGGATATTTGGAGGGGGTGGGCTTGTGCAAGCTTTGCCATTCCTGCCAACAGGTCAGGGCATAGTAGCGTCCACGTCCCACCTGATAGCAACACAGGAAGTCATGGGCTTGCAGCGTGGTAAGGGCCTGTTCAATCAGAGCCTCGTCCTTATCAAGTTTGCGCGCGAGCAGGCGGCGATGAGCCACGCCACGCCCGTAATCATCGGCGGCTAAGGCGAACCCCACCAGCATCATCTGGGTGTCGCTGTCCAGCTCAAAAAACGCAGGCTGCTCACATAAATCGGTGGGCAAACTGCGGCTTCGGGCCATGGTGGGAACCTCCTCTCTGTCTGTTGGTCTTCGCGCTCCAGCGCATCAGTATTCGCATGACGATCCTCATGATCAATAGGTTGTATGGCTTCACGATCGAAGCGAGGACGTCTCCCTGCTAGTGTGCATGAAACAGGTCGAAAAGACCAGAACATCTGCTCTCCAATTTGGATGTCAGGAAGATGCAGAGTGAGAGAAGGAAAAACACCTTCTTGGGGCAGACAGAAGAACGTCAGACGCGGAGAACGCCAACGGACAACGGACCTGGATGGAGCAGACCCGCGTGGAAGGAGATGGCCTGGCGCACGTGCGTCTCAAGGACGACAAAGGCGCCAGGCAGATGGATGCATCAATGATGCATGAGCTGCAGAAGCAACCACATGAAGACGACGAAGGCCAGAAACCCGCATCCGACATCGGAGAACGAACCTCCCATGCGACGACTGCATCGGGGGCAATGCTCAAACAGAAAAGAGCGGTATCCGCAGAATGGGCATATTATACGCTTCTTTCCCTATCTATGACTCATATAATATAAAACAAGTAATTACTATATTAGCATGAAAAATATGTTTTCGTCAATAGTGCTCTCGCCAATTAGCTCTGGCGGCGGTCAACGCATGGATTTTGAGACACCGCTTTGGTCGCCGCTTTGGCTTTTTGGTGGGGCACCAGAAACCACACCATCAGATTTCTCCTCTCGGAGCCCCAGACCGCTTCCGAAGCCAAAAATTGCCTGGATGACCCCCTCTGGAACAGGGTTCAT
>JAFMRP010001478.1 GCA_017354095.1 Ktedonobacteraceae bacterium | reverse complement strand
GCTTGTGCATCGCACTCCCCAACCGTCATATCTAAATAACATCCACACTCTACCCAAAATGTAAGGCCACCCCTTGCGGGTGGCCGGTGGGACGCGGATGGTTCACGGCTGGCCGGAGGACTTGTCAGATAACGTTCACCGCATAGGAGGCTCTAACGGCTCAATGCTCATAAGCTCTTTCATACGCGGCAAGTAGTAGAGACGATAACGAAGCTTGGGCACCAGGGCTTTGTAGGCACGCTCTGTAACAAAAATACTGGTGGAATCGATCTCGTAATAATAGGCGCTCGGATTATCAGTGCTGCCCCCACCTTCTTTGCGCTGGTGTACCGGGCCTTCCAGAATCTTGAACTCAGCTTCCCGTATCTCTTGATAACGCGTGTTGGCTCCCTGCGTCAGGTAATAGAGAGCTGCAATAGTGATCAGTAAGCCAAGAATGAACAAACAAACAGCAATAGGATCGATGCCAGACTGGCGGTTGCCCTGTAGCACCATCGCCCAAACACATATCACTACACCAATAGGCATACTGACCAGGTAGACGATACTCTTCCATAAAAGCTTTTTATAGAGCCGCTTCCTCTGCTCTTCGCTGAGCTCACGCCTGCGATTACAAGCCAGGTCATTCCGGCTGAAATTGAGCGCATGGCCGAGGGCTTCCTGCAGCCCGATACGCGCCTGCTCGTGACCAGGAAGACCGCTGGCTGAGAGCAACCCCGGATGGGGCAGCATGTTGGTGTAGTTCTTGATGGGTTTGGCCGAGAGCAGGACCGCTTTCTCTGCCAGGTAGTAGAAGTGATACGGACCCGGCGGGGGCAGCTGCTGGCCTTTTTTCAATGTGATTAACTGGCGGCGTGTGGGTGTGCGTGCAACATATTTACCCTTCTGCCAGACGACCTCTCCCTGCTCTTGCTCAATCATACCCTGATCTACAGCTCGCAGCAAACTGGCCCGTTTCCTGTAGGACCCGATGAAAAGTAATAAGGCCAGCTCCAGCGGCAGAATATAAAAAAGCAGGATTTCATAGTGACCTAACCATCCAACCAGCGGAAACACGGGGATGGCCGTGAGCACACTGAAAGTAACCAGGCAGCCAGAAGGCCAGATTTCTAGCTGCGCTTTGATCATGGCCCGCTGCTCCTCTGTAATTACCCGCCGCTGGTTGGCTGCGATCTGCTCTGGATCGCTCCAGGAGAAGCTCTGCGACTTTGCGCCTGCCGTGGTTCGCTGGGCTTGCTGGGAAGACATCTTTGCCTTTCTACCGCGCTGGCCTTTGGTGTTCTTTTTCTTCTTTACGCTCTCATGTTACCATGCATGAACACAGTGGCGCAATGAAGTAGTTCACTTTGGGGAGTTTGGTCACCCGCCCAAAAAAGACGCACAAAGGATTGCTTTTTTTCTCTCAATTGGATATCCTTTTCAAAAAACCAGCTATTGACCATAATACTCTGTAGGTCGGCACGCCTGTCGAACGAAATTTAGCAGAGTTTTCATTTCATGCATGAAGGAGCATATATGAATATTTCGTTGCCAGCCCCTCTCCCGGATATCTCGCTGCCACTGCCTCTCCTGGTGGTGATCGCTCTCGTCATAGGCATCGCTCTCTTGCTGCTCATAATCAGTGCACTCCATCCAGGGAGACGTAAGAGACATGACCATGGAGCACACGTGGCTAGAAAGCACGGGCATGAACGAAGCCCCGAATGGGATAGAGTGGCAAAGGAGCATCGACGCCGCGAGCCTAGATGTGTGGTCTGCGGCTACAAAGGCAGAAAGCTGCAGGTCCACCATATCAGGCCCTTCCATCTTCATCCTCGACTGGAGCTTGACCCGGATAATCTGATCACTCTGTGTGAAGCCAGGGGGCGACATCATCACCTGCTGCTTGGC
>JAFMRP010001477.1 GCA_017354095.1 Ktedonobacteraceae bacterium | reverse complement strand
GGTGTAGCCCAGACCGGTAGCTGTATCGAGAACGCGCCCGCGTATTGGTGTAATGGTGGCGATTTTTTTGAGCGTATCCTGCATCGGATCGATATTGATAATACGATGCATGGTAAAGCCAGCGATCAGCATGCTGGGTGTACGCTGCGTGGGAAGCAGGCTGCACATGCGATTGGTATGTTCGGAGAAGACCTGGACGGAATGCGGTGTGTTATCAATCACCTCGAAGCAGTTCGAGGTCGTTTTTTTGACCAGCTCGATCTGCTGCCAGCTCAGTTGCTCGCCAGTGGGGAATATTGCGCCTGCCGGGGACAGCTGTGCGGTAGTGCTCGAAATGCCGAGATCAGGTGAGGTCACGGCCTCGCTTTTGCCCTGCTGCCACGCGGCCAGCAGCTGCTCTGCCTGGACATAAGAAACGATGACTGCCTCTGCCATCAAATGCTCCCCCTGGTTTGATAAAACGCTGCCCGCATTATATGCCAGCGCCGTCAGGGTCGCAATCAATATGGGACAAATCTCTTCCGTGCAATCTCTACTGTCTCTCGCTGCAAGCGGCCTCCGTCCACCGGCCCCACCCGCCATCTTGTTAGCCCACAGGAAATGTAAGGCCACCCCTAGCGGGTGCCTCCTTTCCGACTCCCTGGGCGCGCAGCGCCAGCCGCGTAGCGGCGTTGGGAGTCGGAATACAGAGGACAGCCGGATCGCGGGGGGCCAATTCTTAGCTCGCGGCAGCCGCTGCGGCAGGTTGCGCCTGCAGCGTCAACTTGCCATCCCTGGCATCAATCTCCACCTGGTAGCCATCGCGAATCGTGCCATCGAGAATAGCACGTGCGACTCGGTTCTCCACTTCGCGCTGGATCACGCGTTTGAGCGGACGTGCGCCAAACTGTGGATCATAGCCCTCGCTGGCCAGCAGTTCTTTCGCCGCCTCGCTGACATGTAGCGTGATATTGCGCTCCGCCAGGCGTGGGCGCAGGCGATTAATCTGAATATCGACGATATTCTTCATTTGCGCCTGGCTGATCTGGTGGAAAATGATCACCTCGTCGATGCGGTTGATAAACTCAGGGCGGAAGCCTTCCTCGCGCAGCCGCTGGCGAATCGCGCGCTGGATATCCTCCTCGTCCATGCCATCATATTCGTGCAGCCACTGATTGCCCACGTTACTGGTCATGATGATTACCGCGTTTCTAAAATCGACGGTACGCCCCTGACCATCGGTCAGCCGCCCATCATCAAGCAATTGCAGCAGGACATTGAACACTTCCGGCGCCGCCTTCTCGATCTCGTCAAGCAGTATCACACTGTAAGGATGGCGGCGTACCGCCTCGGTAAGCTGCCCACCCTCTTCATAGCCGACATAGCCGGGAGGTGCACCAATAAGGCGTGAGACGCTGTACTTTTCCATGTACTCTGACATGTCGATGCGCACCATCGCGTGCTCATCGTCGAAGAGAAACTCAGCCAGAGCGCGTGCCAGCTCGGTTTTACCTACACCGGTCGGCCCCAGGAAGAGAAAGCTGGCCAGTGGGCGATTAGGATCTTGCAAGCCAGCTCGCGAGCGGCGAATGGCGTCCGCGACGACCTGCAGTGCCAGCTCCTGCCCTACAACGCGCAGACGCAGGTGATCCTCCATACGGAGCAGCTTTTGCACCTCGGCCTCCATCAGCTTGGAGACCGGAATATGCGTCCACTTGGATACGATCTCGGCGATATCCTCGGCATCAACCTCTTCCTTGAGCATACGCACACTCTGTGGCGTGGCAAGCTGTCCCTCTTTCTCTTTGATCTGCTCTTCGAGCACATTAATCGTGCCGTAGCGTAGGCGCGCCATGGCCTCGTAATCGTACTCACGTTCCGCCTTTTCATAGGCCACGTGCGCGGCTTCCA
>JAFMRP010001476.1 GCA_017354095.1 Ktedonobacteraceae bacterium | reverse complement strand
GCAGGCTCTGCCCGCCGGATCGGCTTTGCGAGATCGCTTCTCCACTCAAGTTGCCGCCTCAGTGAGCACAGTCCTGGTAGGAACATCTGACGGTCTGGTTGAGCCGGCTCCGCGTAATGCTATGATTCTCATTGCCCCCATCAAGGGGCCGCAGCATAGCATCTACGGTGCGATAGTAATGGATACCGGGCCAGATATCCGGCTGCGAGAGAATCAGTATTGGGGCCGGCTCTATCTCGTTGCGTATATTCCTGCCTCTCTCGCTATCTATATACTTCTTGGTATGATAATGGGGCTGATTGGTGGTTTTGGCACCGCGCGCAAATTTATTATTCGCTTCAACCACTTAGCCCGCGCTGCCGGAATGTGGAGCCAGGGCGACTTCTCCACTGCGATTGATGACTCGTCGGGCGATGAACTTGGACAGCTGGCGCGGCAACTCAACGGCATGGCGGAACAGCTACAAAGATTGCTGCGAACGCGCCAGCAACTTGCCACGCTGGAAGAGCGCAATCGCCTGGCGCGAGATCTGCACGATAGCATCAAACAGCAGGTGTTCGCCGTCTCTATGCAGATCAGCACTACCAGGGCGCTGCTCGACGCCGGGAATGCTGAGGCCCGTATGCAGGCGCGTGAACGCATTGGCGAAGCTGAGCACCTGATCCGCCAGGCACAGAAAGAACTAACCGCGCTGATCCGCGAACTGCGTCCCGTCGCTCTGGAGGGTAAGGAGCTATCCAGGGCGCTTGAAGATATGCTGGCGGACTGGTCACGCCGTACAGCTATCGCTGCGGACTTCCAGACGACAGCCGTGCCATCGCTGCCTTCGCCCGTTGAAGAGGCGCTCTATCTCGTAGCCCGGGAAGCTCTGGCCAATGTTGCGCGCCATAGCGGGGCCAGCCATGTCCAGGTTGGCCTATCGGTTGATAGCGATGTCGTGAGCCTCACTATCAGCGATAACGGGTGCGGTTTCGCCATCAACGACCTGCGGGAACGCGGGGTGGGACTGCACTCGATGCAAGAGCGTATGCAGGCCCTGGGAGGCAGCGTCAAAATTGAGAGCACGTTGATGAAGGGTACTACCGTCTGCGCTCGCTATTCGCCAATACCAGCCACAGTGGCTTAGCATATGTTGCAAAGGACTATCTGCATGATCGAAAAAATTACCGTCATGATTGTAGATGATCACGCCATCGTACGCCAGGGAGTGCGCGGCTACCTTGCGCTCCAACCCGATGTCGAGGTGATTGGTGATGCCGAATCCGGTGAGGCCGCTGTTAGCCTTGCCGCCGAACTGGTGCCCGATATCATGCTGGTTGATCTCATTATGCCTGGAATGGATGGTATTGAAGTGACGCGGCGTGTCAAGCTGCTCAGTCCTCATACCCAGATCATCGTACTCACCTCTTACCATGAAGACGAGCATATTTTTCCTGCTTTGCGTGCCGGAGCGCTCTCATATGTGCTGAAAGATATCGATCCTGACGAACTGGTAGCAGTGATACGCAAAGCGGCGCGAGGCGAATCGGTCTTGCATCCGCGCGTGGCAGCGCGCGTCGTGCAGGAGATTCGCGGCGACAGGCGCGAGACTCCCAACCCGTTTCTAGAACTGAGCGAACGCGAGCTGGAAGTGCTGCGCCTCATCGCCAATGGCGCCTCCAACGCCACCATTGCCCGGAAGCTCTATATCAGCGAGAAGACCGTCAAGGGACATGTCAGCAACATTCTAAGCAAGCTGCATATGGTCGACCGTACTCAAGCCGCCGTTTTCGCCTGGCAACAGGGCCTGATGCGCCGCTCATCATGACCAGGGATTCTGGCTCAAGACTGGCCGGAGCCCATGATCATTAGTATCGCGGCTATCTGGTAGGTAGAACAAACGCTGTGCGCC
>JAFMRP010000365.1 GCA_017354095.1 Ktedonobacteraceae bacterium | reverse complement strand
TAATGCATATGCCTGTCCTCTCGCTTCCAACGCGGCTCGGAGTTGAGGGTTGCCTCCATAGACGGTATCGCCTGTAACCCAGGCTGCCGAAATGCCAGCATCCCATGCTCGTTGCAGCATACGGAGTGCTCACATCGGCTTGGTGGCAAATGTGTGATCTTCTGGCACATGGGCTGCACAGCACCGTTCTGGGTCCTGAGTCCAGCTTTTGGGAAGGATGAAAGATGCATGCGTGAAACGTTTCTAATGCCCTGTCAGCATTTTTTCTGGATGGATCACGACGATGACGCGATCAGGATCGCTACCGGTCCACTGTTCGCGCTGTTCAGCGGTCATATATTTTTCAAGCAGCGGAAGCGCGAGTTCATCGTGGTTCTGCTCAATAATCTCAGCTCGCCCGTAAACCACAACATACCAGTTCTCTGCAAAATTATTGACAAGCAGCGAGATGTATGGGTCTCGCTTCAGGTTAAAGTACTTGGCGCGATTCTTTGTCGTTGAGAAGTAAAAGGTCTTCCCATCCCAGATATACCACGTGACTGTGAGCTGAGGAGCTCCATGTGCCCGGTTGACTCCAACCACAGCGTGGTTTGGTTTGGCAAGAAACGCCTCGATCTCTTCACGGGTTACGTCGTCGATTCTCCACTCTATCTTTTCTGTCGCCATATCGTTTATGCTCCATTCTATCTGTTTAGCAGGAATAGTATTGTTTTGTATAATTTCTAATCGGGAAATTGCTCCAGCACGAGCTTGCCGATCATCTTGCCCGTTTCTACTTTTGCATGTGCCTGACGCAGCGTGCTTGCCGTGATCGGTGAGAGACGCTCAGTAAGCGTGCTTTGGATCACTCCTGCATCGACCAGTTCAGCAACTTTAGAGAGGATATAATGGTGCGTCAACACGTCTGCCGTTTGGTAATTGGGGCGAGTGAATATATTTTCAAAGGCCAGGGTGAGGCTCTTGGCGTGCAATAGACTTGTATCGGGCGGACTAGAGACATCGTCGATTAAGCAGATTTTGCCTTGCGGTGTGATAACTTCAACCATCTTGTCCCAATGTTGGGCGACGTTTTTCAGGCAGAGAATAGAGTCAATGGTTGGATAGCCAGATTGCTGCAGCTGCAAGGCAAGGGATTGGCGGTGATCAATAATATAATCTGCCCCATGCTCTCTCGCCCATTGCATGGATGCCGGGCGGGAAGCTGTCCCGATGACTGTCAGCCCAGCCCAATAGGCAAGCTGCGTTGCAATAGATCCAACGCCACCAGCTGCGTTAATGATCAAGATACTCTTCCCACGGTTCTTATCCGCTTGTTGTGCAATCAGGAGCCGATCAAAAAGCCCTTCCCAGGCTGTAATGGTGGTCAGGGGCAACGCGGCAGCCTCCGCAAAATTCAGACGATCGGGCTTGCGTCCAACAATGCGCTCGTCTACCAGGTGAAGCTCGCTATAGGCTCCGGGATGCAGCCAATCGCCAGCATAATAGACGGCATCGCCTGGCCTGAAGAGAGCACAATCAGGACCAACCGCTTCAACGATCCCAGCAACATCCCATCCCAGAATGCGTGGAGTGCTCTCGGCCTGAGCCTTTCGTCCACGAGTTTTGACATCCACAGGATTGACGGCGATAGCCTTGACCCGCACGAGCAGTTGATGTGCCCCTGGCACGGGCGTCTCGATTTCTCTATCGATCAGGCTCTCTGGGTCTTCAATTGGCAGATAGCGGTACAGTCCAATTGCTTTCATGGTTTGATCTTCCTTTCCATAGAGCTCTCCTGTGTCTACAACGAATATGTCTAACGGTCTTCGTTTATCTTCTCATGCTCCTTTATCGATTGCTCAAGAGAAGGGGATTTCTTCGCGCTCCCTGGCTTTGATGCACTGGAATCTGCACCTCCGCGATGGGAAGGCCATCACCTTGCTGGGTGAGATAGAACTCGCGCCGTGGCTGCTTGTCAACTATCTGATAGCGGTTCGTCTCGATCCATTCAGCCAGGGCCACGCTTGCATTGCACATGCTCTGCATCTGGCATGGATGCAAAATGCTTGCTATCGTCTGCTGAGCTGGCAAGATCTGGACATGAACTCGCTCGCTCTCCGGGATGCTTTGTGTGATCGGACGTGCCACTTCCAGATCGGTCGCATCGTCGCATTCCTCACAACCATGCCACAGCACAAGATAGGGTAGCGCGCTGGTTGCCACCGCACGGTGTCGCTTGAGATGCTGATCCAGTTCTTCAAGCAATGAGGGAAGAGCTGCGGGAGCCGTCTGTTCACGAATGGAGATGATCATTTGTGGCTCAACAGACTTGAGCACAACATCGTGAGCTGGAAGTGCTCCTTGCTCGCATTCAATCTGGCGCAAACGTCCTTCGAGACGTGTCAGCCGGCACTGCTCGCCCTCGATCAACGCCTGAATCTCCGCCTGTTTGAGCCGGAACATCCCGCGAATCTGCTCAGAGGAAATCTGTTCGTCAAGCAATTGCACAATCTGCTCCAGCGTGAAACCGAGTTCTTTAAAGGCAAGAATGCGATTGAGCCGGAACAATTGCTCAGCCGTATAGTAGCGATATCCCGTACAGGGATCGATCTGGGCCGGTTTCAACAAGCCAAGCTGGTCATAATAACGCAGCGTTTTCACCGAAACCTGGCCTAACTGAGAAAACTCACGAATCTTGAACATCGGCCATGCTTTCTTTTATCTGTCATTGTTGCAGTGAAACAGCTCACCGCTCACATGTATACCATACACGCTCCAGTCGAGGGGAGAGTCAAGAGAGAACAGACGTATGTCATGGCATGTGTATTGACGATAGGCGATAATTGACAGCGGCTTATTCTTCTCATCGGATCTCTGGAGAGTTACAACTGTAGGACTATTCTCCTCCACCCGGATGCCTTTCTGAAGCGACGGCTGGTGGTACACGAGAACCTGATCGTCGATATCCCACCTCCTTCCCTGCACGATCTTTCGCGCGAGGGCATCGAGCTCCTGGTCGAACGCGGTCCAGCATTCCTGGTGAATGGGACGGTGCTGGTCACCGGTCAGATTGAACGTTCCACCTCTTTTGAAACGGGACTGAAGAATCACGAAGCCGAGAAGGATGGATCCTGGCAACCGGACCCGTGGGTGTATGATGACCAGGCCCTCGTCATTCACATCCGTAACAAGGGCCTGGTGGTGATGACTGGCTGTGGCCACGCCGGGGTCATCAATACGCTCCAGCAAGTGCGCTCGCAAACCGGGATTGAGCAGCTCTATGCTGTCGTAGGAGGATTTCACCTGTCAGGAGCCTTGTTTGAGCCCATCATTCCACAGACAGTGGCAGCACTGCACCACCTGAAGCCAGCGGTGATTGTTCCAGCTCATTGCACAGGCTGGCGCGCGATGCAACAGATCGCTCAGAGCATGCCACAGGCCTATATCCCCAACAGTGTTGGGACAACGTTCAAATTGATGGCGGAGTAGAGGTGGGATGATGACGCTGACGCGAAATCGGCATCGTATGATGTTGGTGGCATGATGCCTATTTAATCGGCTATAAAACCACTGAACTTCACATTCCCATATGTGGTGACATCAATCGTGTACTTGACACCGTCACGTACATTGGTAGCAAGCACATACCATTGGTTTGCCCGCCAGATGGTCTTCGAGGCACTACAGGCGGAAATGGGATTGCCAGGTTGATGAAAACAGACCCGCATGTGGACAAGATGGGTAAACTGGGTAATCCTTACATTGATATCCCGGCAGTGAGAAGAAGTCGTAAAAGCTTGAGAGTGGCGTTCGGGAAGGATAATGGCGTGACTAGAACTCACTGTATGGGAACCCATGTCAAATTTCTGGCCAAAACAGGTTGTAGCCGCAGCATCAGCGGAATTTGTCTGAGTATAAGCGAAGGCAGAAGCCGCGAAACCACCCACCAGCAGCAGACACACCAGAGCAATGATCATCTTGCGAGACAGGATGGCTATTATTTTGTGAAGCATATCATACTCCTTTTGAAAAAAATGTGGTATTCATAGACCTGAGTATGGATACTTTTCAGAGAAAAAGTATCTATCCTTCTCTGAAGCATATTTCTTTTCAACGAGAAATCTCCATCACTCTGTCAAGAATATATCAATGAAAATCCGATATCATGCGTAATATTACCCATATATATCTACTAGATATTGATAGTGTTGTGCTGCTCACAAAGGACGGGAGGAGTTTCTTCGCAAGTGGTTACCGGAGGACAGTTGTGGTAAGGTAAAAGGAGGTTTCTTTGTAATGGCCTTCCTCCGGTTTCCATGTGGAGTGGCACCCTGTTCGCATAGGTGTCGTCCGGAAAGACGTGCCCCTGATCCTTCAAGCATGGATAGTGGGAATGTCGTGAAAGAACGCAAAAGAGGTGTATGATGAATCATCGTGAATTTAGCGTTCCTGAACGAGGGTTGGCGTTGTTCGCGGGACTGTTTAACCTGGTTGTGGGAACGGCTTTCTTTTTTCTGCCAGAACTGCACTGGACATTTCTGTGGCCTGTCCCGATTTCTCCTGTGCTGGATCGTTTTATCGGCGCCATTATTCTGGGTAATGGCGCTGGAGCATGCTGGCTTTCCACCGAACGAGAATGGGCAAGAGTACGCCCGCTCGCCATTGTCGCCCTCGTCTACGGCACGTTGGTAATGGGAGGGCTGCTGTATCATTTGTTAGCTCTTCATGCTCAAAGCATCTTCTGGCTGTACTTCTTTTTTGATACTCCATTTCTGGCCGTTTTCTATGGCCTATTCCTCTATCATGATGTGGTCCCCTTGCTCAAGCGAACGACCAGGACGCAACCAGCGGCACCATTAACTCGGTTCCAACAAAAACCGCACAACATGATGAGATGAGAGTGGAGATCCCTATGCATCATTCTTTTGCTGATCCGCTCTCCGGGTTGGGTAGACTTCATCGAACGCTGCCCCTCGTGGGACGCGAAAATGAATTGCAGATGATACGGTCGCTCTTGACGACTGTATCGTCTGGACTTTCGGGAGCACATGCCCTGCACCTGAGCGGGGAGATGGGCGTAGGGAAATCGCGCTTGCTCGCCGAGGTGTATCAAGAAGCCCGGGCACAGGGCTTTCAGGTCCTGGAGAGCTCCGCCTACGAAACCAGCAGCATGATCCCTTACTTTCCGTTTATCGGAGTCCTGCGCCAGATATTTCACCACTCCTCGCGCCAACGATTGCGTCAATATGCTGGGATTGATGGACAGGGCGAGAACGACACCATGTCATTGATCGGTATTCCGCTGGTCACATCACTGGCGCGCATTTTGCCTGAAGTGCCAGAAGTGCTCAATGTACGCATTGATCCAGCGGTTACTGCTCCTGACCAGGAGAAATTTCGCTTGCTTGACGCGGTTGCAACCTTGCTTGAACGCATGGCCCAGGAGCAGCCCGTGCTGTTGGGAATCGATAGCTTGCAATGGGCCGACAGCGCCAGTCTGGAACTCGTCATGTACCTCACCATCCGTTTACATCATAGCCGTGTGGCATTGGTTGGCACGACACGTCCGCCTGGTCGGCAATTGGAGGGGCGAGAAGATCATATGCGAGTCGATACCCCGACCGCGAATCAGGCGGCCACCAGGATGCTGGCTGAACTGATCGGTCAGGGCGTGCTGTTCTTTTTACCGTTAGCCCCCCTTGATCGTCGCGCAGCTGCCGAACACTTGCAAGCGCTT
>JAFMRP010000364.1 GCA_017354095.1 Ktedonobacteraceae bacterium | reverse complement strand
CGGTTGGAATCTGTGGCAGCGATGTCGAGCTCTACCAGGGAACGCGCCCCACTGGCTATTATAAATACCCGGTCGTGCCTGGCCACGAGTGGGCGGGAGAAATCGCCGCGCTGGGTGAGCGCGTTCACTCGCTCTCCGTCGGTGACAGGGTGGTCGTGGAAGGCTTTCTCAGTTGTGGCACCTGCCATAGTTGTCGCATGGGGTTGACGAATCTTTGCGAGGCGGGATACGATGAAATCGGCTTCACCCGGCCGGGTGGGCTCGCTGAATACGTAGCCGTACCTGCCCGCCTGGTCCATCAACTGCCCGCCACCAGCTCGCTCGAAGAGGCTGCCCTGCTTGAGCCCACCGCTGTGGTCGCTCACGCTTTCCTGCGGGCGCAGCCACAACCGGGCGCGACTATCGCGGTCATCGGCGATGGCAATATCGGCCTGCTGGCCGTACAGCTCGCACGTCTGTTTAGCCCCGCGCATCTTATTTTGCTTGGTTCTCGCGCTGAACGCCTGGCACTTGGACAGAAACTGGGCGCGACACACACGCTCAATGCCAGGCAGGATGATCCCCAGACGCTCATCCAATCGCTGACCAGAGGCCAGGGAGTCGATCTGGTATTCGAGGGGGGCAATCGCCCTGCCGGTGTCCAGCAGGCGTTCAACCTGGCTCGCCGTGGGGGGACGGTCGTCCTGGAAGGGATTGCCGGCGAAGGGGCTCAATTGCTTATGCAGAGCGATCTGTTTGTGCTCAAGCATTTAGCGGTCTTCGGTATCTTCGGTGCCAGCTCTGCCGCCTGGACCTACGCCGTGCAAATGTTCAGCTCAGGCCTGCTCAACCTGGGACCGCTGATCAGCCATCGCTTCGCTTTAAACGCTTTTCCAGAGGCGCTGGAAACCATCACGAGCCGCCAGCCCGGCACGCTCAAAGTCTTGCTCGTCCACGACACGCCAGATCTGTAGGGGCAAGGGGTGGAGAGAGGCGGAGTGCTACCGCTCCGACCACCTGACTGCGTAGCAGTAGACGCGCTAGACTCCTTACAGGCGGCCTGGGCGAAGCCAGCCGCGCCAGCGGCGTTGGCCGTCTGGACAAGAGGCCCGTCGTTGGTGGTCGGAATAAGGAGGGTAGGGCCCTTGAGGTTGCCCTTCTTGTCCTCTACACCTCTTTACGGTAGGGAAAGATGTGCCTGAAAAGGCCAGTTAATAGAAGGAGACATGGTCATGAAAAAAACACGCGATTTTCTCACCACGCTGGGCCTGCCAGGAGGTGACCTGCATGAACTGCCCACCAGCTCCAAGCGTTTCCCCGACGGAGCACAGTATCGTGTCGAGATTCCCAGCACAGAGGGCCCCGCCGCGTTAGAGGCAATCATTGAGGAGGCACAGCGCTATCAGCTGACTGTCCACCGTATCTCTCAGGGCAGCGGCGTCATGCTGCTAACGGACGAGGAAATCAAATCCATGGCACGCATCGCGCACGCTCAGAATATCGAGGTGAGCCTCTTTGCGCGCCCCAATGCCGCCTGGGATACCGGCGCTATGGCCGTCTCAAGCGGCGGCAAGTCCATCAGTCCTCGCCTGCGCGGACAGGATCAACTGGTCTATTGCCTGGAAGATGTCCAGCGCGCGGCAGCGCTCGGCATTCGCAGCGTTTTGCTGGCCGATGAGGGCGCCCTGTGGGTCGCGGGCGAGATGCGTCAGGCAGGACTGCTGCCCCAGGATATGCAGTTTAAAATCAGTGTCATGATGGCCTCCGCCAACCCCGCTGCGATTCGCCTGATGGAACGGCTCGGAGCCAGCACATATAATATCCCCACCGATCTCACGCTCGCGCAAATCGCCGCCGTCCGCCAGGCGATTGATATCCCTCTGGATATCTACGTCGAGGTTCCCGACGATCTCGGTGGATTCGTACGCTTATACGAAATTGCCGAACTTGTGCGCATCGCTGCCCCCGTGTATATCAAATTTGGGCTACGTAATGCACCAAATATCTACCCTGCCGGGAAACATATCGATAATGTATCTATCGCGCTGAGCCGCGAGCGCGTACGCCGTGCCAGAATTGGGCTGGACCTGCTCAACCGCTACTATCCCGACGCCATCGCCTCACAACCTGGCGCCGCCGGCTTAGCTCTTCCCGTGCTAGAAACAACCGAAATAGGCTCGCACCATTCGCCAGCACCAGAAGCTAATAGATAGGTAGTGGATTGACTACATTCAATTGAACGGGGTGATAGCGGGAGGTGCAGGAGGGCTGACGCCCTTCTGCAACTTTTCCCCCGCGCCGCCGCAGGCGATTCCTTGCAGACGGCCTGGGCGAAGCCAGACGCAAAAGCGTCGTTGGCCGTCTGGACAAGGGGCCGGCGCGCCTGTCAAACAAAGTTTGACAGATTAATAGGTAGGAGAACATTCAACGTCAATACCCCCGGCTGGAAGCCGGGAGCTTGCATCTGGGCTCCACCGCAACTCAGCATCCTGAGGACAGGCGTGCTGCTTTGGCTTCATCGTCCGATGCATCAGGGGTGATTGACAAGCACCCCGTCTGGCTCCAGCATGCCGGAACCAGAGCGTTGATCGACCACGAACGTTTTCCCCAGGCATGGCATTCTTGCCTGGAACCTTGCCGTTCGGTTGGAAAAGTCCCAAGGGGCGAAACCGTCTCTCTCCGGCGAACCGGAGTGCCTTAAGCCCTGGAACAAATATACCAGATACGACCGATGTTGTCAAGCGTTTTCTTACACAAGACGTATTACGAGAAAGGAGGCGGCGCTTCCTCCCCCATCTGAAGCTGGGGGTATCCGCGCCGTGAACAAATGAAACGTATTAGCTTTGCCGGACTAGGAATCATGGGACAGGGTATGGCCGCCAGCCTGTTGAAAAAAGGCTTCACCCTCACAGTCTGGAACCGCGACAAAAGCAAAACAGAACCGCTAGTCGCTCAAGGTGCCCGGCTGGCTGAGAGCGCCGTAGCGCTGGCCGATACCTGCGATGTCTACATTACCATGCTGCGCGATGATCAGGCCGTGCGCGATGTGCTGCTCGGCTCGGAACGCAATGGAGCCCTGTTCCATGCCCATCCCGGTCAAACCTTTATCGATATGTCCACCGTGACACCTGCTCTTACGCGCGAGCTGGCTCAGATCGCGGAGAAACAGGGCGTCTCCTTCCTTGAAGCCCCGGTAACGGGCAGCAAAACAGAGGCCGCCTCGGGCACATTGACGATCCTGGTCGGTGGCACAGCCGAAGTGCTGGAATCCCAGCGCGACGTGCTGCGGGCTATGGCGCAGGCCATCGTGCATGTCGGACCAATCGGAGCCGCCACATCGCTCAAATTAGCCAATAACCAGTTTATCGCCTCCCTGATGGCAGCGCTGGGTGAAGGTATACTGATGACCGATGCGGCGGGCGTTGATCGTACCCTGGCCATTGAAACGCTGGTCAATACTGCGGGACGCGTCACCCAGTTGAAGAAGAACAAAATCATCGAACGCGACTGGAGCGTCCAATTCACCATTGATCTGCTCTTCAAAGATGCGCACCAGGCACAGAGCGCCGCCAACGAATATATGCTCCCTATGCCAGTCCTGGCCGCCGCCCACGAAGTACTACAGCGTGCCCGTCACGCCGGCAAAGGCGATCTCGACTATTCCGCCCTGGTCGAAGCCATTGAACAGCTCATTTGAGAGTCAAATCGCCGCATTCACCAGATGCTCGGGATTATCCTCTCCTTTGTGCCCACGGGACATGTAAGGCCACCCCCTGTGGGTGGCCGGCTCGCCGCCTACCCCTTACTTCTCCTCATATGCCTGGCGAGCCAGCTCAACCTCCTCCATATGCTCTTCCGCCCACTGCCGCAACGCGGCCATCAGCGGGATCAGGCTCGCTCCAAGCGAAGAAAGTGAATATTCTACAGCGGGCGGAATCGTTGGCGTGATCTTGCGCTCGACAATTCCTCTTTGCTCCAGGTTGCGCAGCGTTTGCGTCAGCATCTTGTGAGAGATTCCTTCAATGGCGCGCTGTAGCTCATTGAAGCGCGTAGGCTGTCTTTCCAGCAGCGCGAAAATGAGGGCCGTCCACTTATCGGCGATCAGGTCAAGCACTTGCCGCGAGGGACAATGCGCTATCAGTACACTGTGAGGCGATAGATTATGGGTTGAAGATGTTTGCAGCGTCTCTTCCATGCTTCCAGTATAGCACAGTAGAACCCCCTCCCGGTTACTTCAAAGTGCGTACTTGTGAGGCCCCTCTCCAGCATCTATAGTACACGTAACAAACGTCAACAAGCGTGAACACACGCACAGGAAACGGAGCGAAAGTTATTATGGTACTGGATAAAGAAGCTGGAGAAGTTCGTAAGGTTGCCCTGGTCGTCGGAGCCCAGGGGGTCATTGGCCGCAACCTCGTCAATTATCTGGCGACCCTCGATGATTGGGAGATCATTGGCCTGTCACGCCGTGGTGGAGAGCCAGCAGACCGCGTCCGCTACGTGGCGGTCGATCTGCTCGATCGCGACGATTGCCTCGAAAAGCTCTCCGGCCTCGCCGAAGTGACTCACATCTTCTACGCCGCATACCAGGACCGGCCAACGTGGGCCGAACTTGTGCCGCCCAACCTCGCTATGCTTATCAATGTCGTTGAGGCGATCGAGCCAATCGCGCTAGATTTGCGGCACATCAGCCTGATGCAGGGCTATAAAGTCTACGGCGCGCATCTAGGCCCGTTCAAAACACCGGCCCGCGAGACCGACGCCGGCCACATGCCGCCGGAGTTCAACGTTGATCAGCAAGCCTTCCTTGAGGGTCGGCAGAAAGGCAAAGGCTGGACCTGGTCTGCAATCCGCCCGTCTGTCGTGTGCGGCTTCGCGCTCGGCAATCCGATGAACCTGGCTATGGTGATCGCGATCTATGCCGCGATCTCGAAGGAACTCGGACTCCCCTTGCGCTTTCCGGGCAAGCCAGGCGCCTACAATAGCCTGCTCGAAATGACCGACGCTGGACTTCTCGCGCGAGCAACCGTCTGGGCGGCAACCGACGAGCGCTGCGCTAATCAGGCATTCAACATCAACAACGGCGACCTTTTCCGCTGGAGCGAGATGTGGCCGAAGATCGCCCGCTTCTTTGACCTTGAGGTGGCTCCTTCGCTCCCGATGTCGCTCGCTGTTGTCATGGCCGACAAGGAGCCGCTCTGGAATTCTGTGGTCGAGAAGTACGGGCTTGAGCGGCACCCCTACAAGGATGTGTCCTCATGGGGCTTTGGCGACTTCGTGTTCTCCTGGGACTACGATATGTTCGCTGATGGCTCGAAGGCACGCCGCTTCGGCTTCCACGAGTATATCGATACCGAAGCGATGTTTCTGAACATTTTCGGCGACCTTCGCCGCCGCAAAATCATTCCTTAAATCACTCTTCAAGCCACTCTGTGACAATTTTCTTGCTGAGGTGGATATCGATCTGCCTCAGCGGCCCCTCACCGGTATTCCTGAACTTGTGAGGCACATCCGCCGGGGCTATCACGATCTGCCCCGCCTTCGCTTCAATCGTTGTCAAGCCAACTGTGTAGGTGGCGATGCCTTCCTGGATTACAAAAATCTCTTTGTAGGGGTGTTTATGCAGCCGCACACCATCCCCCGGTGGCATGTCAACCCAGATAAAAGATAGGTCGGTGTCTCCGTGCTGGTATCCCTCGAACTCATAGGCGTTCCCATCACGTGGAAGTTCGTCCCTG
>JAFMRP010001475.1 GCA_017354095.1 Ktedonobacteraceae bacterium | reverse complement strand
AGCCCGCCACCAGAGCAAAGGCCAGCGCGCCCAGCAACAGCGTAAACGCGTGGGCACGATCGCCAAGATGTATAAACAGCAGCAGGACGCCTAGAGCCGCGGCGCTGCCAAAAACGACCAGCACGGTGCTATTAGGTACACGCCAGAAGATCAGCACCGCTAGCAGCAGGAGTACAACCACATAGATCAGCGACCACAGCGGAGTGCCGGTCTCAGCATCGCCTTCTTTCATCAACGCGCTCAGCGGGCGCATCAGTACGCTCGTTAGCAGCAGGGAGATGAACATAAAGGCAAACAGTCCATAGATTAATAATTCATCGCGTAGCTGCGAGCGATCGGTGGGATTAGTGATAATGCCCAGGCCCTGCGACGGCGAAATGAAATGGAGATAGAACGGTAAGTAGAGGAGCAAAGACAGAATGACCAGGCAGGCTGCCGGTACAATGACATTCAGCAGCCAGGAGGGGCTGAAACGTGGTTGATGAATCAGCCATTGCTGCAGACCGATGCAGGCAAGCGCCAAGCCGATATAGGTAGGATAGTCCCAGCCATTCATGACAAAGAGGCCACCAACGATCAGAGCCGTCATTCCCAGCGTCAGGGGTAAACGCCAGCCGCGGCCAAACACAAATATGCCCCGACCGTGTGCCTCCAACAGCAGATTAAAGGCCAGTCCAACCGCTGCAATCGTAAAAGCCAGGGCCAGCACATGAGCGTGAAAACAGGAAAGCAAGAAGCTGAAGGCAGGAAACTCGTTGATGGTTCGCTCGATAACCCGTGAAGGCGCAAACCAGTCGAAGTGAGCCCCCTCGCCATGGTTCTGCCACCATTGCTGTGTGGCCGCCAGATTGCCCAGAACCAGGCCCGCCAGAATAGTGAACAGTCCATAAGGAGTAGAGCCAAGGAGGCGGGGATGTTCCTGGTCGGCTTCGCCTTCAATCGCGTTGGGCCGCGCGCGTAGATGACGAGCCCAGGCCACAACATTACAGGTCACCCCAAAGAGATTAACAGCCGTCAGTCCGAAGTAAATGCAGATTCCTGTATTAAAGGCAATGGAGGGAGACTGTCCAATCAGTTTTGCCAGTAGAGCAACCACATAATGCGCATA
This sequence comes from Ktedonobacteraceae bacterium, assembly GCA_017354095.1. Taxonomy (GTDB): domain Bacteria; phylum Chloroflexota; class Ktedonobacteria; order Ktedonobacterales; family Ktedonobacteraceae; genus Bu33. Next base: position 785 of record JAFMRP010001475.1, on the reverse strand, counting down.
GTAATAGTAGTTGATGTCGTAGCCAGCGAACCACATATCGTTAGGCGGCAAATGGGGGCTACGCATGATGGAGGCGATAAACCCTTCATCCATAAACATTTCGTAGGACTGGATATTCGGGCCAAAGGTGCGAAGCCAGCCAAGCAGCAGGACCATGCCCAGGAAGACGACCTCGCTCACCACAATATAGGGAGCATTCACGCGCAGCAGCTTGATGAGTGTGTGACGCGTACGCACGGCTCCTACGACATTGCAGGCCAATACAATCAGCGCAATTCCGAAAATAAAGAGCTGGCTAAAGGGTAGGAATCTCAAAAGCATCAGGGGTAACCAGACCATGAAGGCTAATAATGCCACACCCAGCACTTTGCTGAAGGCCCAGCCACGATCGGGCAAATTATGGCAAACGGTGACGGTGAGCGGCAGGCATATAATACCCAGAACTTCAACCAGCGCCCACATTTGCAGCAGCTCAAACATATACACTCTCTTACAGATTAAGCAATAAAAAACGAGACAATGAAACCCACATTCCACACAAATAGGTAACCATTGCTCTACTATTTTAACGCATCTTCAATACAATTGGTTCCTAATGCTCAATCGTTTGACCATTTCGGTTTTTTTTGGCAGTATCCTTTTCCCATCAAGAAGACGGGGGCTGGGATGGATTTTCTTGATCCAGTTTAAGGATGTAGTATCAAGCGATAGCATAAAAATAGTGACAGCGCCCTCCACAAAAATTTATAATGGTCACCATATACTATCACTCAAAAAACCTACAC
>JAFMRP010001474.1 GCA_017354095.1 Ktedonobacteraceae bacterium | reverse complement strand
TCACTGACTGGCTCGGCCAGATCAGCAGTGCCATCGCCGGTCCCTTGCACGAGCCGAGAAGGTGAGTCTTCATATCCTCTCTTTTGCAAACAGAGGGAAATAATTTAAAAAGTGCAAAAAATGAGAAAAACGTTCTGATCTGCGCACCATACGACGAGGTGTGAAGGTAGTCCTTCGTCATGCTTCTGGATCATCCATCCCAGAGAAAATTGCAGTCCTTGAAAAAAACGGCGCGACGCGCTCATCGCGCTGGCCGAGCGCTACGGATGGGTCGTTGGCTATCAGGATGAGGTGTGGTGGAGTCGGGTGAGCCAGCCCAATCTCCACAGTTGGAGTGAAAAGGACGAACCACTGCGTTTGCAGGAGATGAGCAAGGACAAAAACGACCCTGATCCCAAGGCGCTCGCTTGCTACGGCATGCTCGAGGCCGAGAGCGGTCGCATGCATCTCCGCTTTGTGTCAGGACGCCCGGTGAGTCAGGTCACCACTGATTTTCTGGGGTGGCTGTGCGAGCAGGTCCAGGCACAAGGCAAACGCGTCCTCGTGCTGATTTGGGATAATGCCTCCTGGCACGTCAGCAAACAGGTCAAAACCTGGCTGAGCGAGCATAATCGGACGGTGCTGCACGAAGCGAAAAATGGGAAACAGGGGGTGCGCATCATCCCATGCTGGCTGCCCACGAAGAGCCCGTGGCTCAACTCCATCGAACCAAAGTGGGTCCACGGCAAGCGAGCGATTGTCGAGCCTGCACGGCTTTTGACCGCAGGTGAACTCAGACAACGCGTCTGTGATTACTTTGCGTGTGAACAGACTGACCTTCTCACCCAGCAGCTCTCTTCATGAGAATGGGAATGCACTCAAGGTATTTCAATCCTTCATACTGCGCGACGATCACCAGCGAGACAGTCATAAGGAGTATCCATCAAAAAGGCGGCCCCCGACCAACTGAAGGGCATCCTGAGCAAAAACAATGAGCTGATCTTTTTCTTCTCGTTGGGAGAAGTTCTCTAATGCATCTCTCAGACGCTGGGCGAGATTCACATCAAAGGCATGCAGGGCACGCAGGACCCATTTTCCCTTGCCAATCCATTGGCGATGGTACCCAAGGATGAGTTCTGTCGCTAGTTCCGCAACCGTTGCAGCAAGAAAGAAGCTTTCTCCCGGACGCACGGACCCAGCAAAATCATCAAGACTATCGGTGAGTTGGTAGCGCAACTGCGTCACCTCAGCGGCGTTCAACGGCTCAGGCCCCTGATCTAATAATGCCTGCGCCTCCCGTTGGATGCGCTCAGCGCATCCATCCCGCTCACGCAAAATGATCCCCTCTGCGCACATCCGTGGAAGAGAGGGACGGCGGCGTTGCGCATCGCTCGCAAAAAAAGCACGGTAGGACTCCGGAGTATTCACAAACGCCTCAACAGGCCAGCCAGAGGCATACAGTGATTGACGATAGGCTTTCTGCGTCTCTTGCGTCACGATCACAATATCCAGATCTGAGGTCGCAGTTGCCTCTCCTCGTACGACGCTTCCTCCCAGGAAGGCAGCATCACACGCAGGAAACGTTTGTGCGACAAAGTTTTTGGCAGCCTCAAGAGCCTCCACGGCCTGCTCTCTTTCATTTGACGGAAGTTATCTCGCAGAAGAGATTACACGATGGAGGCTCATTTGTCTAGCCCTGAACATGCAAAGCACGCGACCGCTTCGGTCTTCCTGCCCATCCCATGGATGTTTCCAAGGGAAGAAGACTGCTGCGTGCAGAGACTTCCTCACTAAAAGCAGATGCCGCCTCTTTACACAAGCGCTTTTATGAACCTGCACTAAGTGGTGCATTCGCTAAATCGGTTGTAGAATAGAGAAAGGAGCATTGGGCACAGCAAGGAGAGAGCAGATGCG
>JAFMRP010001473.1 GCA_017354095.1 Ktedonobacteraceae bacterium | reverse complement strand
GAAAGATTTCTGTAAGCGCTGTCCAGATTGTATCTACTACGGTTACGCGATTGGTGATCAGGGATCAGAACGCTCCAAAGTGTTGGTTGACTCGGCATTTTCGATTACTGGCTATGATCTTTCTCACCAGCATTTCACCTTCAATGCTCTGGCAGAAAATGGCACGATGTATGAGAACGGCAAAATGCGAGTTGCCTTTGGAGAGCAGGATTATGTACTGCCCCAGGTCTACTTTCCATCGGTCGTTACCATCAAGGATCCGACCGAGGCTGAATTCCTCTACGTGCTCAATAACATCCTGCATACCAGGCGCTATGGAGCACAAAATACTCGTACTGGCACCGTTGATAATCACCTTGTGGGCGTGGTCTTCTCCAACGGTGAGATATGCTCCAACTTACAACTGACCCAGGCTGTGTATGATCGGCTTTCGCCAGAACAACGTGCCCAGGTGCCGCTAGAGAGAAACGCGGTGCTCGCGGCCATGACCGAGGTGGTACCAACGCTGTTACAAGAAGATGGCGTTGTCTTCCAACTGCTCCATGGTGAGCGCCTGCAGACGCTGCTACGCGAAATGACCCAACTCACGAGCAATGAACAACAGCTGATCGCCCTGCTGAGCCAGGCCAGTGCAGACGCAGGTCGCTACGCTGATCAGTATGGGGTGGGTGCGAGCAAAAAAGAGTCCAAAGCCAAGCAGTAGGAGCATGCTATGCTGATCACGATTTGTCGTCTCGTATTGCATGACTACCTCTTCTATGCCTCACGCGAGATGGGGCGGCTTTACGAGACGGAGAAATACCTGCACAACTATGGGCTAACGTATGCGCTGGGACTGGCCAGTTCGCCGTTCGCGAACCTGGCTCAGGTCCCGCGCTACCAGGATGACCTGGAAGAGGTGAATCGACGAGGCATCTATGTCACGCCGGCTTACCCTGTCAGTTATTCCTTTGCCTTTCATACCTTTAAAATGGCACAGGAAAAATACTACGGCCTGACGCCGCAGATCAGTTCGAACCAGGTCGTGTATGGCCGCGCCAAAGAACTGGCACCGGAAAGCACATTTACCTTCTGCGTGTTAAGCGAGGATCAGGTCGTGTTGCCCTGCTGGATCAGGTTAGGCAAATGGATGGCGAAAGCGCACCTTACGATTCTCGCCTGCTCACAGGCACGCCTGAAACAGGGCCGCTACCATGTCGCAGGCGCGCTTAACCCTCTAGATGTTGCGACCATGCCGGATAACTGCAATATCATAGCGATGGCACCAGCTAGCCTGATTACGAACGCCTATTATGATGGTGACTACTACGAAATCAGCTACTCAGTCCAGGAGCAGCAACACACTGCTTGCCTACCTGTAGCGATGCGCTACAGACCGCGTCATCTCTCAACCAGCTCGAAATAGTGAACATACGCGTACATCAATAGAGAGGATGTAGATGGAACAACACATGGCGAATCCCACATCCACCAGGCTCTACTCCCTGCTGATCAGGCTGCGTCCTCTTCAGCGGGGGACGCTGATGCCTTTTTCTGGAGAGCTTATTCATGGCTCCTGGCTCAACTGGATACGTGATATAGCTCCAGAGGTCTCGGCATTGGTCCATGAAGGCAACAAACGTCGCTATTTTACCTGCTCCAGTCTCCAGTTTCCTATCAACGATGAAGGTCTCTACAATGCCCAGCGAAAAAACATCCATCTGCCGCTCGACCCCACAAAAACGTACACCATCCGCCTGACCGTTTTGCGTGATGAACTGTACCAGCTCTTTTATCACGCACTCACAACATTTGCGCCACAAACTTTCTCTGACACCAGTTCTACTCGCTATCCGTTCATGTCCATTGGCAAACAGACATTTCTCCTCGAAGAAATCATCGCTGATGCCAACCA
>JAFMRP010001472.1 GCA_017354095.1 Ktedonobacteraceae bacterium | reverse complement strand
CCTGCACAGCGCCGGACATGCCAACACAGCGACAGGCGATGGCGTGCTCTCGACCACGCAGGCGGGCCAGGAGCCGGAGGATGTCTATCGCTACGATCCACATGACCCGGCTCCAACCGTAAAGGGGCTCATCGATCCAGATGATCCAGATGAGCAGAGCGAACTGGGGCCATTCGATCAACGCGAGGTCGAGACACGCGAGGATGTGCTCTGCTACACCACCGCGCCGCTTGAGCAGCCCGTGGAGGTGACCGGTCCGATTGAACTGGTGCTGTACGTCTCGTCTTCGGCTCGCGATACCGACTTCACCGGCAAGCTGATCGATGTCCATCCCGACGGACGCGCCGAGTTCCTCAGCGACGGCATTTTGCGCGCACGCTATCGCGAATCGCTGGCGGAGCCGAAACTGATGGAGCCAGGGCACGTCTACGAGCTGCGCATCGACCTGGGAGCGACCTCGAACGTCTTTCTCGCCGGCCATCGCATGCGCCTGGAGGTCTCCAGCAGCAACTTTCCGCGCTTCGACCGTAATACTAACACGGGAGGAAATATCCCAACCGAGCGGGAGGAAGATCTGAAAGTAGCGATCAATCGCGTCCATCATAGCAGCGCGCACCCATCCCACCTGATCCTGCCGGTCATCGAGCGCGCAGAGTATGAGTGGTTGTAACAAGAGTTGAATGTAACGTAACGTAACAAGAGTTGAATGTAACAGGGAGGCGCATCTGAACGGGTGCGCCTTCGAGAAAGGTATATCACATTGCAGATGTCTCAGAAGCTTCTCACCTTGCCGGACAGCAGTGGTCTGCAGGAGCTATCAGCCGCGCCGATTATCACCGTCGAGAACCTGGTGAAACGCTATAAAAAGGCCGAGAAAAACGCCGTTGATGGCATCTCATTTTCGGTTGAGCGCGGTTCGCTCTTCGCGCTGCTCGGGCCCAACGGAGCAGGCAAAACGACGGCCATCTCGATGCTAACGACGACCCTGGCCCCCACCTCAGGCACCGTGCGCATCGCTGGCTACGACCTGGCGACACAGGCGCACCTGGTCCGGCGCCAGATCGGCATCGTGTTCCAGAAGCCCAGCCTGGATCTTAACCTTACCGCCGAAGAGAATGTACGGCTGCACGCCACGCTGTACGGGCTCTATCCCTACAGGCCGCTCTATCGCATGATGCCCGCGACCTATCGCACCCAGGTGAGCCAGCTCGCGGAACTGCTGGGGATCGAGGAGAGCCTTTTCAAGCCGGTCAGGACCTTTTCCGGGGGTATGAAGCGCAAGCTCGAAATCGTGCGCAGCCTGCTGCACCGGCCCGCCGTTCTCTTCCTTGACGAACCAACGACCGGCCTGGACCCGGAGAGCCGCCGTGGCCTGTGGGATTACCTGCGCCAGGTGCGCGTGGAGAGCGACACGACCATCTTTCTGACGACGCACTACCTGGAAGAGGCTGAGAGCGCCGACAGCGTGTGTATCCTCAATCGTGGGCAGATCGTGAGCACGGGCACGCCCCAGCAGATCAAGGCTGCCCTGGCGCAGTCAACGCTGATCATCAACGCCCAGGACCGGGAACAACTGCGGGCAGAGCTAGAGCAAAAGGGCTTACCCTTCGAGGAGAGCGTACACTTCTCCATCCCAATGGAGAATCAGAACGTCCATCAATTGCTGAAAGCTATCACGACGCCCTTGAGCCTGGTACAGACGCAAACTCCTTCATTAGAGGATGTCTACCTGCAAATTATCAAACAAGATTGACGAAAAGGAGCAAAGAAACTTATGAGCATTGCTCAAACGCTCTCTCATACGAATCAGAACGCGCGCATACGAATCACCTGGAATGCTATACTCACCATTGCCGGACGCGATGTCATGCGCTTTGTGCGCGATCCCATGAGC
>JAFMRP010001471.1 GCA_017354095.1 Ktedonobacteraceae bacterium | reverse complement strand
CAAAGATCGCTGCCAGCCGATCCCGGCCTGTCCCCTCCTTCAGCGCTCTCACAAAGACCGCATCCCCCAATCCACCCCAGCGCTGGCTAAAGGACGCCATAGCCTCTTCCATCAATTGGGGATAAGGACGGTATTCCCAGCCCTCACTCAAAGGGTCACGGTCATCGTAATCGACCGCGATAAATGCTCGCGCCACATGCTGTGGGTAGCGTCCAAGAAAGTAGCTCTCATCGGCAGAAAGCATATTATGGGGTAACTTTCTCCAACCGGACATAATGTTCTTCTCTCTGGTGAGGTCAGAGTGCACATAGCTTCTGGCGCATCCCGACCTCAACTATGATCTAATTAATAACCACCATAACCAGGATCACAACACAGGACATACAGAGAACAGATCAGCCCAACGAAAAAAGCGGATATAGCCCGGCTTTAGCCTGTAGACACCCAATAGGCTTCCTAATCGATAAGCTTCAATAATAGAGGCATCGTCAGGGGAGAGTTGATCCTTAATCGACTGCGACATAGAGAACATCTCCTATCAGAAGATCGGATTGCTTCATCATGATAAAAAGCTTCAATACTGGATAAAATGATGAAAATGACCGTTTTTATCCTGGACAGACGATTCTTGATCAAAAGACTATGACAGGTGACAAATCAATGGCCAAGCGAGGATCGAAAAACACTGGCGGCACATCCCTCCAGGCACCGCGTACTGCTTGCTCATCTATATGCCATATGGCAGAGAAAAAGTCAAGAGGATTTTAAAGAAATTTCTCATCTTTATAGATATACAATAGTATTTGCCTAATGATAGGCACCACACATCTCTCCCTGCCCCATCGGATATGTAGGGCCACCTCTCGCGGGTGGCCGGCTCGCGGAGCGGCGATTCTCGTGCCATTTGCCATCCTTCTCCCATGGTCATTAGTCAAACTTCATGCGGGTGGCCGGCGAGAGGGGCCAGCCCACAAAAAAAGTCACGTTGACACAAAAACCCTCGCGTGTTAGACTGGCAGCAGAGTTCTCAGCAGGGATTATGTATACATGCCACTCGAACAACCACAATCCATACGCACAATCTTTTTCGATGCCGGTTTCACTCTCCTGCGACCACACCCTTCTACGCCCGAGATCTGCCAGCTTGTCTGCAAAGAACTGGATCTACACATTCACCTCGATCAGATCAAGCAGGCTATGCTCGCTACAGAAGACTATTACCATCGTCAGGTCCGCCATAACCGGCACACCTGGGCCAGCGAAGAACACATCAACGAGTTGTGGACTAACTACTATATGAATATGCTGCGGCCCTTTATCGAGGAACACGACGAACAGCGCCTCCACCAGCTCGCGCGCGCGATCTGCCTGGAGTTTGAACAGCATACGAGCTGGCGAACCTATCCCGATGTACTACCCACCCTGCAAGCCCTGAAGACCCGCGGCTATATGCTGGGCATCATCTCCGACTGGGGCATCTCCCTCGGCCCGATCCTGCGCCAGCTGCACCTGACAGACTATTTTGACTGTCTGCTCATCTCGGCGGCCGTCCGCCACGCCAAGCCATCACCGGCACTCTACGAGACCGCGCTTCAGCGGGCCAATGCGATTGCCGATTATACTCTTCACATCGGGGATACCTATATCCAGGATGTGCTTGGCGCGCGCGCCGTGGGCATTACCCCGGTCCTGCTCGATCGGGCCGCGAAACTCGCTGAGAACACCGTTGATTGTCTACTGGTACATTCGCTCTATGAGCTACTCGACCTGCTGGAGGTTGCACATGAGGGAGCACAAGCGTAACATCCTGATCCTGACCACCCTGACCGCCGCTTTTCTCGCGCTCGGCGCCTACATACGACGCGAGATCGCGCGCCGGGGCTATCCCTCATGGGACG
>JAFMRP010000363.1 GCA_017354095.1 Ktedonobacteraceae bacterium | reverse complement strand
GCTTATAATCGTGCCTATTATACCACAGCATGTCAAAAGTGGGATGAGAGATCGCTTACCAGATGATTGGGCAAGGGCTACCGCGCCTCAGCCTTCCCGATGGCTTGCAACAGGGCGGAGAGGTATTGGCGAGTTTCCCTGGTATGTGGGTGCGCTGGTCCCAGCGCCCGGGTCCGAATCTGTAAGGCTTGTTCAAAAAGAGACTGAGCCTCAGCATGTTTGCCCTGTGCTTGCCGCACGATAGCTAGGCTATGCAAGACAAAGGCAGTATCAGGATGCTCAGGCCCTAACTGCTGCTCTTTAATGGCCAGGGACCGCAGCAATAAGGACCCGGCTTGAGCAAGATTTCCCTGCTCCCGAGAGATGGTTGCCAGATTGTGCAAGGTGGTAGCAGTAGCGGGATGCTCAGGCCCTAACTGCTGCTCCCTAATGGCCAGGGCTCGTTTCAAGAGTGGCTCGGCCTGTTCATATTTTTTCTGGTGAGAGTAGAGCGCCCCCAGGTTGTTCAGTATGTTTGCCGTTTGCGGATGAGACGCTCCCAGTTCGCGCTCCCTATGCCGTAATGCTTGCAGATATAAGGGCTCCGCCTGCTCGTATTTGCCCTGATTATAATAGAGAAGTCCCAGATTGTTGAGCGTGGTTGCCGTTTGAGGATGAGACTCGCCTGAATCGCGCTCCAGATGATGCAATGCCTGCAGATATAAAGGCTCCGCCTGCTCGTATTTGCCCTGGCTCCAGTATAACAATCCCAGATTGCTGAGCGTTTCAGCGGTCCGAGGATGGGACTTGCCCAACGCCTGTTCCTCCAGTCTGAGAACCCGCTGCAACAGGTGTTCGGCCTGTTCGTACTGGCTTTGCACCCAGAAGAGTTCAGCCTGTTTCTCTAACCGTTCCAGCAGGACACGGGCGTCCTCTCTGGGGGATTGTTCCTCCAGGATCACGGCCTGTTCCAATAATGGAGCCGCTTCTTCCATGCGCCTGCGCTCCAGCAGGTAGCTGCCGGCCTGGTAGCACAGCTCGCCGATCTCGGGAAAGCGGCTTCCCATCTGTTTGAGCCAGGGAAAGCAGGCCAGTACCTGCGTGACAGACTGCTCACACTGTGGCCAGGTCTCAGGCTGGACGGGCGGAAAGGTGGCATGCAGCATGCGCGCAATGCGCTCGCGCCAGCGATCGATCTCCTCAGGCGCCAGCAGGTCCCGGAGCACCGCCTGCACGAGCCGATGCACCGACAGGGTCTTCCTCTCGGGATGGATGGTGATGAGCGAGGCTCCACGCAAGGCGGCCAGCGCCAGGTCAAACTGATAGGGATCGGCCACGACCGGTTCCAGCGTGGGCCCCAGATGTGGCGCCCCCGCCACAATCACGTTCTCAGGGATGGGCTCGGGAGCCAGCAGCGCGGCCAATCGCAGCAGATCTGCGGCGGCTGCATTCGTCTGTGCCACTCGTTCAAAGGCCAGGGACACTGTCGTGGTCACGGGTTCTGGGTGATTCGATAGAGCCGTGCCGCGTCTGCTGAGCAAGGCCGCGCGATGGGTCTGGAACAGGTGGAGATAGTCGGACAGGCTGCACGACGTCTCTTCCAGATAGGCACCGACTTGATCGAGAGCCAGGGGGAGCCCGCCCATGAGCTCCACGAGGTGCTTCGACTGTTGGTACTCCTCGGGGGCATGCCGCGCCCAGTGCTGCACCTGCTCACGACTGGCCTCCACATCTAGCAGGTAGGCCCGCCGCCGCAGCAGAAGCAACCCATCCTCAGATGGCAATGGCGGCAGTTCCAGCCCCACCGCCAGGGTGCCCAGGGTCTGGTGCTGCGTGGTGATCAGAACGGCGCCGTGCCGGCAGGGGGGAAAGAAGCGGATGAGCGGCGCGGGATCATCCACATTATCCCAGATCATCAGCCAGTCCGGGTGCGTGGCCAGCCACCGCTGCACGGCGGCGATCATGCGCGCCTGATCAGCCTGCTGCCACTCCGGCAACGCCAGCACCTCTGCCACCTGCAGGACGCTGGCCTGGATGCTCTCCACTGTTTCGGCGTCAATCCAGAACAGAGCGCGGTAGGTATCGGCAAAACGATAGGCATACTCGACCGCAAGTTGTGTTTTGCCGACGCCCCCCAGCCCATGCAGGGCCAGCGAGCGGGCGTGTGTAGTGGGTTGAGGTGGGAACAAGTACGCATGCACCTGGGCCAGCACATCATCACGGCCGATGAAGAACGGATTCCGGAGGAAAGGCACCGACCACAACGGAGTCGCTGGTTCCGGGGATGCTGCGAAGTCGTCGGAGTCTACAGGGGGAGCAGGCACGTGAGAGGGAGGGAGCAATCCCAGGTCCTGAGCATTCATGCCGAACAGGGTGCAGAGCCTTTCGCGATAGAGAGGACTGGGGAAGGTGATACCCCGTTCCCAGCGACTTATATAGTAGGAGCCAGGAGCATCAATGCGAGCAGCCACCTCCTGTTGTGACCAGCCCTGGAGTTCGCGGGCTTGTCGTAAGCGGTGGTTGGGAATCGCTTTGTCTTTCATCCTGGTTCCTTCTTCTCGTCCTTATGTCGGGCTCATGCGACCGAGTTACCTGATGATCTATGCAGGATAGTGGTATCTCTATAAACTGTTCTCGCGCCTCGTGCCTTCTCGATGCCTCCTATATGATATCCAAAAGCTATCGTCTCCTGTCCTATTTCTCGGTATACTAGCCCAAAAAGTCTATGAATTATGCGTTGCCATCCGAGGACTTTAATAAAAGCATTAATAAGTGTATTTAAATAATAGATGAGATTATGAATTGGCGCTGAAAATACCTATTGTTGTTGTGCTTATAATGAGAGGCCACAAGAGCCCACTACTGAGAGCGGAGTGATTATAGAAGATGTCTTTACCCATTCATCTATCCTCTTCCTCTGAAGTCCAGACAAGGAATGAGCAGGTGCCGCAGCAAGGCACACCCATCAAGGCATATGATACGCTGGTGCTGGATGCTCATCTGCGTCAATCATTGGCCACAGTGCGCTCCCTGGGTTCGCGTGGATTGCGCGTTGCCGCCCTGGAGCGAGCAGAGCTGGCCGCGCATCTGCCGACATTTGCCTCTCGCTGGTGCCAGGAGGCGTTTGTGGCGCCATCCTCTGAGCAGGGGATCGAAGCTTATGTCCAGTATCTGGAAACGCGACTGCGTGCGACGCCTGCTCGCGTATTGATTACCTCCTCAGATGGGACGCTGGAGATCCTGCGCCAGCACCGCGAACGGCTGAGCAGGCATGCTGGTCTTGCCATCGCGTCGGAAAGCGCGTTGGACATGGCAGTGCAGAAAGAACGCACCCTGGCACTAGCCAGAGAACTTCAGATCAACGTTCCCATAGGTGTTCCAATCAGAACGTCCAGTGAGGTATCGGAAGCGGTGCGAACCGTGGGGCTGCCCGCAGTGGTCAAACCAACGCGCTCCTGGATTTTTGGAGAACAGACCGGCGTTCGTCTGAACTGCCAGCTGGCCATGACCGTAGACGAGGCACGATCTGCGGTAGAACAGGTGGAACGGCTGGGAGGGACATCAATCCTGCAGCAGTTTGTGCCGGGTCGTTGTGAATCGATCCATCTGTTCTACGCCAGGGGGGAGGTCTATGCCCGTTTCGCCCAATGGGCCAAAAGAACCCAGCCTCCCCTGGGAGGGACCTCCGTCTACCGGCAGAGCATAGCGGTGCCAGAGGATATCGGAGAGCAAGCTGAACGCCTGGTCAGAGCTGCCCAGCTCGAAGGATATGCGGAAGTCGAGTTTCGTCGTTCCGTTGCTGGCACCCCCTACTTGATGGAGATCAATCCCCGTTTATCGGCCTCGGTGGAGGTGGCGGTGCGTGCAGGGGTCGACTTTCCGCATTTGCTCTATCAATGGGCCAATGGAGATCCCATTGACCGAGTAAAGACGTATCACGTTGGCATGTGGATGCGCTATCTGCAGGGGGATCTGTTGACGACCTTGCAGACCATCACGCAACGCCGAAGGGCCAGCGTTCCTCCTCCGTCCAGGGCTATCAGCGGGTTCCTGGCGTCTTTTCTGGTTCCCGCTCACTATGACTACTTTGACTGGCGTGATCTCAAACCGGGCCTGGCCGCGACCATCGATTTCGGACGGGTGGTTGCGCGGCGTCTCCGCCGGGATTTTTTCAGCAGGAGATACCTCTAGAATTTCTCTTTTTCTACGCATTCGTTTATGCTGTGCGCTGCCATAAGAGCTGGTTGTCCTGAAACACGGGGGCCAGCTCGCCGCGTGCGTAGAGGGTGGTCAAGGCTGATTGGATGGTTGTCTGGTAGAGTACGTATTGTGGCATGGTGCTGATTTTGATGTGGTAGGCGCGGCATATCTCGCGCAGTGTGTCGGCGGTAGAGCGCGGTTCGCCGGAAGCCAGAGCCTGGCGGGTCATTTCCAGGATGTGTTCCAGGCGTTCGGCGGTATAGTCGATGGCCCGGTTGGCCTGTTCGACCGAGCTATAGATTTCACCGTGCCCCGCGACGACGTGGCGGAAGGTGGGCGTCTGCGTTTTGAGCGTGGCGAGCGTGGCCAGTCCAGCCTGGACATCGCTATAAAACGGGATGCGATGCTTATCGAGGATATCCGGGACCAGGAAGGCATCACCAACGAAAAGCGTATCGCCGAAGGCCACGCCTATCTGTTCGCTGCTATGGCCTGGCAGCGATATGAGACGCAGGGGGATCTCGTCGATAGTCGTTTCGTTGCCGGTCAGGATGACATCAGCAGGGCTGGGTTTGGCGAGCAGGAATTTATGCTGCAATTCGCGCGGCGGCTGTGCTCCACTGAAGAGATAGAGTGGTTCGAGGATGGGGCTGGACATCACAGCGGCCTCGACGCGTGTCGCATAGACTTTGAGGCCTGTCTGGCGCACGAGATAGTGAGCGCCACCGAAGTGGTCGGCGTGGGCGTGGGTGATCAGCAGCGCGGTGGGGGTCAGGCCCAGATTCTTAACCTGCTTCAGAATGTCGCGTCCGGCATCTTTATCCAGGCCACTATCGATAATCAGGCAGCGGTCTTCGTGGGCGATCACGCCGATATTGCCGCCACCCTGGATCACCCAGGTGTGGGCGTTGAGTTCAAAGAGTTGCATCGGTCTGCTCCTGCTCTTTATCTACAAAACGATGGCGCGGTGTTGTTAGTACTCTGTTAAACAGGTCGCCGCCTGCGGCGGCGCGGGAAGAAAAGACGCAGGAGGGCGCTAGCCCTCCTGCACCTCCCACTGCCCTATTCTCCTTCACACAAGCACAAACAGAGTACTGACGTCTATTATAAAGCGGGCTGGTAGATAAAAGAAGTGGTGGGGTTTGGTGAAGAGAAAGGGAATGTTTTGGGGATGGTCGAGCCTGTAAGCAAGCTGAACAGTATATATAGATCGCAAGGGGCCAAAAAGTACATATGTGACTGGTTATTGTCGACAATCGATATATTCGTCAGAATAGGTTTTATAGAGGCTTTCTATCATCATAGAAAGAAGGATTATTGAGTGAGTGATAAGCTCTCAGCAATGATAGGGCGTTTTCCAATGAACGCTATTTCGCGGCGCGCGGTATTGTTGGGTGGTGTTGGGCTGGTGGCCGCGGCCTGTGGCGCTAATGATGCCAGTACAGGTCAAGCCACTCCCTCGCCTGGGGTCACGCCAACCGCGACCGCGACTGTGGAGGACCAGGCCTCGCCGGAGGCGACGCCAACGGGAGCGCCTTTCGTTTTCAATGGGCA
>JAFMRP010001470.1 GCA_017354095.1 Ktedonobacteraceae bacterium | reverse complement strand
AGCTTTATCATTCCGCCTCTCACGACGATCCATCAGCCGAGCGTCGAGATGGGAAGATGCGCGACGGAGATGCTCATCGATCAGCTTGAGGGGAAAGATGCACAATCCACACACCTCATATTTTCAACAACTCTCGTTGTACGTCAATCTTGTGGAGCCCTGCGTCGGCACTCCGCACCTCTACAGGAACGTGCAGATGTTGTAATAGCTCCATCACTGCTTGATGGTGAGTAATAACGTAGCAAGGAGGTTTTTGTACGCCGTTCGCGGTTTGATTGTTATTTTGTAGTATGGCTCTGCTATTGATGTGTTGTCGAGATGATAGCATGTCAGCGTTACCTTGTTTATCTGTGTAGTCATTCCGGCGGCAACTGTAGTTGGTATTCTCAGCAAAGGAGTTGCATGACAATGCGTATATTTGATATGGGTCGCAGGCGATTCTTGCAGACCGCAGCCGCTACTATCGGCGCAGCCACTCTGGGCGACGCGCTGGTCGCCTGTGGCGGTTCTTCCGGCTCGAACTCATCGGTTGTCACGCTGAATTATTGGGATTTTTGGGTGAGCCAGGCCCCCTGGGTGGATAACGAGATCAAGCTCTTCCAGCAAGCCCACCCGAATATCAAGATCAAAAAGACGACAAAGGTGACAGACACCTATGCTAACCTGTTCGCTCTCTCCGTTCAGAGTAAGAACGAACCAGACGTCTTTATGATCCCCGGCACACCAAAATTTAATGAACAGGTGCAGCGAGGCTGGCTGATGCCGGTCGATAAGTGGGCCAATGCCAGCTGGCGCTCCCGCTTCCCCGATAAAACCTTCATCGAAGGTAGTAACATGGTCGGCGGTAAGCTCTATTCAGCGCCCATCAGCGGGAACGCCCCCTGGCTGCAGCTCTATATCAACAACTCGGTCTTTAAACAGGCCGGCCTTACCAATGCCGATGGCTCTGTGCAAATTCCCAAGACCTGGGATGATGTGACGAAGGCCGCTGAAGCTATCACGAAGAAGGGCGGCGGCTCTGTCTACGGCCTGGGCTTTGGCAATGGACAGAACTTTATCCTGGCCTGGTGGCTCGAACTCTTCGTGCGCGGCGCCGGAGCAACAGGCGGAGCCTACGCTCAGGACTATCGCACTGGCAAGTGGACCTACGCTACCGATCGCGCCTATTCAGACTTCATTACGCTGCTGCTCGATTGGAAGAAAAAGGGCTATTTCCATCCCAATTCGATGAGTATGTCGGATGAAGAGGCCCGGGCGGCCTTCGAGCGCGGCAAGTTCGGCATGACCGTTGGCGGCGTGTGGAACCAGGCAGAGTGGACACAGCATAAGTTCACGGACTACAGCCTGATGTCGCTCCCGACGCCGGACGGAACGCCGAAGGGGTACTTCTACTATTCTGGTAACAAGTACCTGTTTGGCGTCTCGGCGAAGACAAAGTATCCCGATCAAGCATGGGCCTGGTTCGATTGGCTCTATAGCGAGGATGCGGGCAAGCGCTGGGTGCAGGACTATAACGAAGATCTCTCGGCCTTCTCACAACTGAACGATCCCTCCAAGATCAAGTTTAAGCCGTTCTCGCAGTTTGTGGGGACGAGCAGCCTGGCACTCTTTGGCCCGGACCCGGGTCTGCGCAATCCAGAGGCGGGTTATGTCGTTCAGGCAACCTTCAAGCCCGATATCAACGATGTGATCGCTGGCATCTATACCGGGCAGATTAGCAATGTCCAGAGCGCGCTCTCAGATCTGGCTGGCCGCTATCAAAAGGCGTTGGATGATGGCATTAAGCAGGCGCAGCAGCAGGGCCATAAGGTGAGTTTCAACGATTATGTTTTTGCTAATTGGGACCCCACCAAGCCATACACGGCTGGCTAAGTGCAGGTTTTTTTAGGCGGAAAGGTGG
>JAFMRP010000362.1 GCA_017354095.1 Ktedonobacteraceae bacterium | reverse complement strand
GAACACACCAACAGATCACACTAATCCACGCCCATCATCAGAATAATTCCTATCAATCAAATTATACGACTATATCGATATATACACAAAACACTTGAAAAATGTCTCAAGATAATGTATACTTACAATAGGGATGTTAGATTAAAATCATCTACGGAGCCCTATCATGCTACCAGCCTTCACTACAAATGTATACAAAGCGAAAAGATCCCATCTTCCACCATCCTACCCTCACATCCGCATCTCTCGATCGCCATCCAGCACCATCGATGAGAAATACCTCTCAGCCCGCTTCTGGAGCGGCTGTGGAACTACTACCTTTCCGACCACCTGGGTCGAAGGCCAGCTGCGCCAGATTCCTTACAGACGGCCTGGGCGGAGCCAGACGCGCCAGCGTCGTTGGCCGTCTGGACAAGAGGCTCAGCGTTGGTGGCCGGAATACAAAGTCGGTGGAACTTGTGTGGAGCTTCTGTGGAGCTTTGAATCGGCCTGGGAGGCCGCTGTGGAACTTGTGGAGCTTTTTCTACATCGATTCCCCAAAAAATTCCCGGACTTCTTTACCAGCCACCTGACCGAAGATAGATACACCACCATCATTGGCCGTCTTGTGCAGAAACGTGAAACTGGTTCGGAGAAAGCGTACCCCGGATCTGTAGGGGCAAGGGGTGGCTTGAGAGGCGGTGCTACTGCTCCGAGCCCCTGACCGCGTAGCGGTAGCTGCGCTAGCAGCGTTGGGGCTCGGAATAAGGAGAGTCGGGGCCCTTGAGGTTGCCCGTCGTGCCCTTGGCCTCCCTTCCCGATTACGTCTCGTGTGACAGCACAAGACAAGAGGATCGGCATTGGCAGTCAGAATACAGAAGGATCTGTGAAGGGTTGAAGGGTTGTGAAAGGCCTGTGAAGGGTTTGGTGAAGGGTTGCATCGGCCTCGGGAGCCGTGTGAAGGGTTGTGAAGGGTTTGAGTACCCGTTTTCCCAAAAAGCCTTCTCACCAGCCACCTTCGATCGGGTGGGCACACCGGCACCGCTGACAATCGAAATACCAGAGAAAGCAAAGAAACTTTTGGTATATCTCTAAACCCGAAAGATATCATCAAGTTAATAAATTACAGCAAAATCCGTTCCACAAGTTAGAATTAAATTTTTACTATCTGGTAAATGTTTAATCGCACAACAACCACAAAGACGTTGGCAAATAGGAATGTAAGGCCACCCCTTGCGAGTGGCCCGGCGGGCTGATCCCGTTGCCTCCGAGAACTGTAAGGCCACCCCTTGCGGGTGGCCGGATCCCTTTCGGGTGGCTCAGCAGGCCCATGAGACATGCAAGGCCACCCCTTGCGGGTGACCAGCGCAGTGGGGGACCGGCCCTCGCCCGCCATCTTCTCTGTGGAAACCTATCGGATGATAAGTGGGAAGTGGAACAATGGATTCTCGACAAACCTCGCATACTGAAGAGCTGAAGGCCGTACAAACACCGGTCGAGCCGCCGCAGAAAGTAGCGCAAACACCCATGCCTGCGCCTGTCGCGGCAGCGAAAGAACCTCTGGAAAGTGTGCTCGCACCCGGCACTTTTCAACAGAAGCCCGGAGCACCCCGGCGCACGCCCGCGCGCCTGATCGCGGACGGCTGTGCCTTCATTATTATGTGCGCCAGAGCCTACGGGGGCATGCTCGTAGCAATGGGCATGCTGCTGCCCCTGACTGCGTCGATTGTCACCTTAGCCATCTTCATGTTTTTGCCACCTTCATCTGGCTCCAACTGGTCTACCCTGCTCTTCGGCGCGGTCTTCACCTATCTCGGCTGGCTCATCGTCTCGGCCTTCTTTGCCTACTTTGCTTCCGCCGAAGGAGCCAACACACGCAGCTACTACATGCTGAGAAGCCGTCTCTACGGGCTCAAAGCTCGCCTGGGTATCATCGACGGTCCCGATGGCCGGCCACAACCTATGACTCTGGAAGAGATGCAGGAGGCCGTAGGCATGGAGCCTTCTGGCAACGTCATTGCCCTGCGCGAGGCCTATGCCGCCTATGCCGTTATCAACGACATCCTGCTGGACTCTCACACCGGCCTGGCCTGGATACTCGGCATCGGCTACATCAACTCCTGGAGCATGATCCACCGCGCGGAAGAAGCACTCATCGAGATTGAACCCCTGGAAAGCGTCATCGGCGGCGCCATGCACGATCAGAACTGTATTCAAGACTCTAAAATGGGCAATCGCCACGAACTGCTGGAGAAGCTGACGCACGCGGTCAAAGACCTCGATCCGCTGGCCCTCCCATACTTTAACTCCCAGCTGATCGACCGCAGCCGCGATGCCCTGCTCAACAAAGTTATCCAGACGACGAGAACCACCAGCAAGCGCCTGGAACAACTGGCTCAGGCCGTACAGAAGGTGGACGATTCCCTTCAGATCGATCAACAACCAGAGGAACACGTTGAGCCCCTCACTGAACGTATGCCCGGCTCGCCAGAGATGCAGGCACACGCGCGTATCGCACTACGTGAGGTCAGAACCGCCCTCAACGAGTATCGCGATAACCTCTGGGAGAGCCTGGTACGCACACGCAATCGCCTGCTAGGAACCATATTACTGATGGGCCTGGTAACCCACGCCATGCTCTCTGTCGCCATTATGACCAATAGCAACGATACCAACCGCCCGCTCATTCTGGGCGCCGCGGTCTACTACCTGGTCGGAGCAGTGGCAGGTCTGTTCGGGCGCTTCTACAAAGAGCTGGTCAGCCCTTCCTCTGTCGATGACTACCACCTCTCCCTGGTTCGCATGATAGCGACGCCGATACTCTCCGGCCTGGCGGGCGTAGGCGGCGTGCTGATCGGCACCCTGCTTTACGGCACCCTGCTTGGCGTGCGCTTCTCCGTGCTGCACCAGCTGAGCATCAAGGAGATTTTGCATCCATCTCAGTCCTACTACCTGCTGGCGGCAGCCATCTTCGGCCTGGCTCCCAACCTGCTGATCAAGGTCCTGCAGCAAAAAGCCGAAGAATATGTCACATCGCTGCGACTTAGCAAAAGCTCAGAGACGCACAGCACCCAATAACATGTAAGGCCACCCCTCGCGGGTGGCCAGAGGGGCGCGGGTGGCCGGGGTCCAGGGGCGCTAGTCCCTGGCGGGGTCCAGGGGCGGAGCCCCTGGCACACCCCCATTCACCACCCGGCGCACCGCCTCCACAATCAGCCGCCGCTCGACCACTTTCACGCGCTCATACAACCCCTCTTCCGTATCTCCCTCACAGATAGGCACCTCAGCCCGGCAGACCACACGCCCGGCATCAACCTCTGGGATCACATAATGAACCGTGCAGCCCGTGACCTTGAGCCCGGCCTCAAGCGCCCTGCCCACAACGTGCAGCCCACGCAGCGCCGGTATAACACTGCCATCGCTCGTGATCACCTCATCGCCGACTCCATCCAGAGGCAGCAGTGCCGGGTGCTGATTGATAATCCTCCACGGATATCGCTCAATAAACGCTGGCGTGAAAATACGCATCCAGCCTGAGAGTACGATGAGATCTACCTTGAACAGCGCGAAAAGCGCGGCCAGCTTCTCCTCAGCCTCAGCCTGCTGGCTGCGCTTCGTCCACGGCAGATGTATAGCCGGCAGTTTGTGCTGCAGCGCGCGCTGCAAACCATAAGCATCAGCCCTGTTGCTCACCACCAGCACGATTTCAGCGCCTGTCAGTGTGCCGCTCTCCTGCGCGTCGATTAGCGCCTGCAGGTTGCTGCCACCACCTGAAATGAGCACCGCCAGGCGCCGTGGCCTCCCCTGCCCAGCCTGGCCCCCCTGAGAGCCACTCATGATCGCTGCACCTCTTCATCGGCCCGTATCAGCTCGTCCACAAGACGCTGTTTATAGGTCGCGATACGCTGGTTTAACCGCTCATCGTGCAGCGCGAACACCTTGGCAGCCAGTAGAGCAGCCCCTTCCGGCTCCAGAATCGTCGGCGTGGCAATGCCCGAAGGCAGACGCAGCGACGAGAAGATATCCGCCCCCCCAAAGCGCTCGCTATATGGCGGGCAGGCAATCACCGGAAAGCGTGTGTTGGCATCGATAACCGCCGAGAGCGCATTAGAGCGTCCGGCGATCGTGATATAGACCAGCGGCTCGCTCTGCTGCTCGTACTCTTGCAATATCTCCAGCAGACGCGTCGTGGCTTTGTGAGCCGAACATACACGCATCTGATAACTAATCTCCAGCATTTTGAGCGTTTTTGTGACGGCCTGCGCATGCGCCAGGTCGCCCTTGCTCCCCATGATAATGATAACCCGTGCCATGTTTCTCCCTCTATAACAACCTTTTTATGCTCGGAGCCCGCGCTTCGCGATGTCGTGGCGATAGTGCACTCCCTCAAACTGTATCAGCCTGGCAGCCTCATAAGCGCGCGTTGTCGCTTCCCGCAGCGTGGCACCGCGTGCGCAGACACTCAGCACGCGTCCACCAGCTGTAACTAGCTGCCCGTCCTTGAGCGCGGTTCCAGCCTGGAAAACCTGCACCCCCTCCAGGCGCTCCGCCTCTTCAATCCCCTTGATCGGCAGACCCGTGCGATACTTGCCCGGATAGCCGCCAGAAGCCAGCGTCAGGCTGATCGCCGAGCCAGGATGCCATAGTTCTTGCGGCTCCAATGAAAGCATCGTCGGATAACCAAGTATGTCAAGCAGATCAGCGCGCATCAAGAGCATCAACGCCTGCGTCTCAGGATCACCAAAGCGCGTATTATGCTCCAACACCATCGGCCCCCCCTCGGTCAGCATCACGTTAGAATAGAGCACGCCCGTAAAGTTGACGCCGCGCTCATTCAGCGCTTTAAGGGTTGCCGCGATGATCTGCTGGTGGATCAACTCTTCCTGCGATCGGTTGACAAAGGGCAGTGGCGTGTAAACGCCCATACCACCAGTGTTCAGACCCTCATCATTGTCGAGCGCACGCTTGTGATCCTGCGTCAAGGTCAGCGGCAGGTAGGTTTCGCCGTTGCAAATGGCCGTAGCGCCAATCTCGTCACCCTGCAAATAATCTTCAATTACCACTACATCGCCAGCGGTACCGAAAACGCGCTCAACCATCATCTGCCTGAGAGCATCACGCGCGGTCTCTATATCCAGAGCTACTATTGCTCCCTTGCCAGCCGCGCTGCCATCTGCCTTGATGACCACGGGCGCGCCATGCTCCTCCAGATAGGCCACGGCTTCTTTATGGACGGTAAATGTGCGATGCTGCGCCGTGGGAATACCCGCGGCAGTCATCATCTCTTTGGCAAAGGCCTTACTGCCCTCCAGAGCCGCACCCGCCGCGTCAGGACCAAAAATGTGCAGCCCTCTCCGGCGAAATACATCCACAATGCCATCGATCAACGGCGCCTCAGGCCCCACAATGGTGAGATCCACCTGGTTCTGCTCGGCAAACCCTGCCAGAGCATCGAACTCGTTGACCGCTATTGGCAGGCACTGCGCATATGCAGCCATCCCAGGATTGCCGGGAGCCGCGTACAGTTGCGATGTACTTTGGCTCTGGGCCAGCTTCCACACGAGTGCGTGTTCACGCGCACCCGATCCAATTACAAGTACTTTCATCACTGCCCTCTTCTCATCACTGTTTCTTGTGGCACGAAGCTGATGAACCGCTTCCGCAAACCCTTCTCTTTGTATGGTAACACGTCAACATCCCCCCCACAAGCAACAAATATGGGCAGGGCTGCTCATCTGTAGGGGGCAAGGGGCGGGGAGG
>JAFMRP010001469.1 GCA_017354095.1 Ktedonobacteraceae bacterium | reverse complement strand
AACCAGCCACGGCACGACCACGGCGACCGTTGTCGATCAAAGCGTCGCATGCCTCTTGCAGCATACGCTTTTCGTTACGGATGATGATTTCAGGCGCACCGAGCTCCAGCAGACGCTTGAGACGATTGTTACGATTGATGACACGGCGGTACAGGTCGTTGAGGTCCGAGGTGGCGAAACGCCCACCGTCCAACTGCACCATCGGACGCAGGTCAGGTGGCAACACCGGCAGGACCGTCAGGATCATCCACTCGGGCGAGGTGCTCGACTTACGGAAAGCCTCGACAACCTTCAGACGCTTGGTAGCCTTTTTGCGCCGCTGGCCAACAGTTGCACTGATCTCACTGCGCAGCTTGCTAGCAAGCTCGTCCAGATCGATGTCGGCAATGAGCTCGCGTACAGCCTCCGCACCCATACCAGCACGGAAAACGTCGGGGAAGTTTTCCTTCAGTTCACGATAACGGCTCTCCTGTAAAAGATCCATCTTTTTCAGATCTGTCAGATCCCGGCGCAACTGCTCAAGACGTTGGCGCGTATCGACGCGCTCGCGCTCCATCTGCGTTTGCGCGTTGTCAATCTGTCCCTGATACTCCAGATCCAGGCGATCCGT
This sequence comes from Ktedonobacteraceae bacterium, assembly GCA_017354095.1. GTDB lineage: Bacteria > Chloroflexota > Ktedonobacteria > Ktedonobacterales > Ktedonobacteraceae > Bu33. The sequence goes on along the minus strand of JAFMRP010001469.1, from coordinate 1,291 downwards.
TTCGCGCTTGCTTTCAGACTGCAAAGCTTCGATCTCACGGCGAGCCTGCTCAACGATAGAGTTACGCGTAGCCTCGGCCACACGCTCAAGAATTTCAAGGTGCTTAGAAGCAACCTTCTCGCCTTCCTTGACGATCACTTGATCGGTTGGATCAAAAACAATGCTTTCATCAACCGCCTGACCCATCTGCTCACGCAGGTGTGCAAGCGTGTCGCTCTCAGCATTGCGAGCCGCTTCCAGGTCGGCCTCACGCCGTGCCTCGATATCCTGACGGTCGATGGTTGAATAACGCTCTTCCGTCTCTTTGATGGCGGTATCGCGCTCCGAACGCAGGTTGTTGATGCGCTCTACTACCAGGCTGTCGAGATCCTGCTCAAGCGAGAGCAGTTCCTCATCCAGGCGCATGAGTTCGCGCTGGCGAGCCATCTCGTCTACGTTGGTCACGACGTACAAGGCAAAGTATAGAATACGCTCAAGGTTGCGCGGCGAAAGATCAAGCAGCAGACCAATACGGCTCGGCGTTCCCTTAAAGTACCAGATATGACTCACTGGTGAAGCCAACTCGATATGGCCCATGCGCTCACGGCGAACTTTTGAGCGCGCTACCTCAACACCACACTTGTCACAGACAATTCCCTTGAAACGCACTCTTTTATATTTACCGCAATAACACTCCCAATCTTTGGTCGGCCCAAAGATACGCTCACAGAAAAGGCCATCCTTTTCTGGTTTGAGCGTACGATAGTTGATAGTTTCCGGTTTCGTTACCTCGCCATAGCTCCAACTACGAATCTGCTCCGGGCTGGCGAGACTGATTCGGATAGCGTTAAAATCGTTAACTTCGAGCATGCTACCTCCTGATAGCACTATCCCAGTATGAGCAACCTTCCCTCTGATCCATCAGCAACACCGCCTCTGACGGCAAGGCGTTCCGCTGCACGCCTCCTGATAGAGAAGGTGTACTCACGCAGGATAATGCACGGCATCTCCTCATACGGTAGGAGCGTATGCATCGCGCTCCAGCTCTGATGACCAGAGCGCGATACAGGGGCGCTATTTCTATTTACTGGTCTCCTTCGAAACCGGACAGATTAATCCCCAGTTCCGGCATCACATCATTAGAGGTGTCTTCGACGAACTGTATCTTCTGCTCGTCCTCGTTGAGCACTTCTACGTTGATGCCAAGACTTTGCAATTCTTTGACCAGAACTTTGAAGGACTCAGGAACCCCCGGTTCCATGATATTTTCACCCTTCACAATCGCTTCGTAGGTCTTGACACGGCCCACAAC
>JAFMRP010001468.1 GCA_017354095.1 Ktedonobacteraceae bacterium | reverse complement strand
AGAAATTAATTCGCACAGTGAGCTGCCCTAAACGGGGATCATTTTGCTGGGTCAGAGAAATTTTCCCATAGGCGGCGTTCCCGGGAGAGAGATTGGGTATGCCGTAAACGGGTGAGTTGAGGGCGTTGAAAAACTCGGCGCGAAGCTCGAAGGTAGTTTGCTCGTGGATCTTGAAGACCTTGAATAAGGACGCATCCAGACGGGTCCCGCCGCGCGCCCGAACTCCGGTCATATTGGGACCGAGAGTGTTCAGGGTGAAGGAATTGTTCAGTTTGAATGCGGGAATAGATGACGTGCTGTCACAGGCCGGACGGTTGGGCGCGGTCATGACCATCTTTCCAGTGGCATCCAGATAGCAAGTGTTGAAGTATCTGCCATATGTAGGATCTGAGATGCGAGGATCTGAAAGTTGAGTGACGTTGGCCGGATTGGCAACGAGTAAGCCGTTATATCTGCGGAGCGCGCTGTTGAATTGCCAGCCTCCGAGGACCGATCGCACGAAGCGGGGAGTAGCGGTTAATCCCGGCAAACTATACATGATGGCCATGGTAAGGAGGCGATTGGGGTTCGGGTCCTTGTACCACTCAGGGGCGCTGTCCGTGGGATTCATATATTGAAAGGAATCAATCTGATGACTCATAGTGAAACTGCTCCTGACGCTCAGTCCATGGCTTAAAGGTTTCGTGACTGTAACCTGAAGTGCGTCATAGCGAGATCCCCCCGCGGGGATATACATCTCGGTGAGTGTTCCAAACTCAGGAAATGGCTTGAGCAGATTTTGCCGCTGGATCATACGAGCGTTCAGAGTTGCGTTGTTGGGAATCAGGCCCGCCATCGGGTTGGGAACCATGGCCTGCAAATATGTCACATTATCCGTTGTGCCCAGATTGTATTGGGCCGGCAGCGCATTGATATCCTTGTTGATCTCCCAATGATAGACCCGGTTGGCTACGTAGGCGGGCTGCAGCACTATATTTCCCGGCAGCCGGGTCTGCAAGCTGGCGGACCACTGCAGCAGGCCTGGCCTCACATAGCCGGGAGCAATGAAATTCAGGTTCTGTCCGACCAATGTGGCAAGGCCTAGCGAACTGCCCGAGGGCTGAACCGTTCCCGTCGGAAAGGGATTGGCGATGCTGGTTAGCGGTGTAGTGTTGTCGTTGGTTGCTATGTAGTTAGTAGTAGCGTTGAATCCCTGACCGAACGGGCTCTCCATGCTATTGATGTAGGTGAGTCCAATCCCGCCATGAAACACGACTCGCGGAGTTATTGCATAGGAGATTCCTAAGCGGGGTTGCCAGTCGTGTAATTCCGACGGGTAGTAGTGGCGACTGCCGGAAGAGATAAACTCCAGGCCGCCAAGCAGGTTGAGACCCGACACGGAATTCTGCAAGGGATTTACGCAGGTGGTGCAGAAGCCGGTATTCAACTGGTTGTTGCGCTCCGTGTAGGGAGCCTGATAATCCCAACGCAAGCCCAGATTCAGTGTCAGGTTACGGCGGGCTTTCCAGTTATCCTGGATGAAGAGTGCCGCATAGGGCTGCTGGATGGCATAGGAAACCTGGGCGCTGTAGTTCCCCGAAGAGGGATATCCCAACAGCAGTGAAGCGATGGGATTGCCTGAGGAGGCATCGCCGCCGACTGTGGTGTTTACTGAATTCTTCTGCGTGAACTGGCGAGTGAAGTTGAAGGTGCCCAGCCCGCTCAGCGGATTCGCGGCGTTGTAGCGCTCAAGAAGACCTTCGAAACCGAAGCGCAAAGAGTGCGAGGCAATTACCTTGGAAACGATCGCGGCAGCCGAGCCATTGGTATCGTGGCTGATCTGGCTTGTGGCCTGGCTTGTATTGGGGACAAGCGGCGTAGCTCCCTGGAGACCGAGGTAGCTGTCGGAGAACGAAAGGCCT
>JAFMRP010001467.1 GCA_017354095.1 Ktedonobacteraceae bacterium | reverse complement strand
AATTGCCAATCATTTGACGGCACCTGGAAAATCTCTTCTAGAGAACATAGCAATGCCTCCTCCTACCAGACTCCCACCACGTACTTTGTTGCTCCGGGCGTTTTGAAGATGAGAAATCGTCCGAGGAAGCAGGTAATCAGACGCTGCAGAGCCGTCGAACTGGGAGGTATGGCAATTCGAGACAGGAGAAGCTAGCTGGGAATGATCACCCGCCCGTTGCGGTCTGCCTGGCTGTTGGCGGGAGAACGGATCCATCTCTGACAGGTCGTACCCACACCTGTCATGAGATGCTGACCTGATCAGCCCATGAGCAGAAAGGCAGAGCCGTTCGCTTCTATCCTGCTTCGGAGGCCAGATACCAGGCGACAACCGCGCTGATGTCGTCTTGCTTTGCACGCACATGGGTATGTTGTGAGCGCTCATAGGCAGCCTGTACCAGGCGCTGCGCACTCGTCTCGCGAGATGCTCGCAATATCCCTTCAATTTCCTGGTCGGTCAGGTTATCATGCAGACCATCGGTACACAACAAGAGACCATCTCCGGGGACAAGCGCCAGGGAACACGTGGGAACGCGGCGAAAATCGGTCCATCCGACCGCACACGTGATTTGATGTCTGCGCGCAAAGTGCGTCTGATCAAATGGCGAGAGCTCGTTGGGGCAAGAGGCTTGTTCAATACGAATGCCCTCTTCGCGGCTCAGGTATCCACGCCGAACCGCAAACGGAAAATAGCCGTGATCTTCTGTGAGGCGTTGGAGGGGCTGGCCTGCTCGCAAGAGATAGGCCCGGCTATCTCCCACATGGGCCAGCGTCACATGGCTATGGGTATCTTGCCAGGACAGCGCCCCCAGCACGACGGTTGTCGCCGGTCGTTTGTCATCTGGCAGAATCTCCAGGGCGGCAATCGTGGCATCAGCCTGGCGTATCACTGCCTGCAGTGCTGCTTCAAGCTGGGATGGCGGCCCCTGGCGCTCTGTTGCTGGGAGCGTTTGCCAGGCGGCAGCAATTGTTTTTCCCGCGAGATGGGAAACGAGCCGTCCCTGATCACGTCCGCCAACTGCATCAAAGACACCTAAGAGGCCCGTGCTGGGATCAACCAGTATATAATCTTCGCTCTGGCTCCGTTGATCGTGCCTGCGATGAGCATGGTCAATCACCCATCGGTCAGTGAATGCGGCAGGCATGGCTTTTGCGCGTTCCATCATTTCTTCCTCCTTCTAACTCATATCCCCTCATGGATGCTAATGGCTATCCTACAAGGATGGTGGTGGATCGTCAAGAGCAGACAAGGCAGTCTCTTCCTCTTCAACGAGGTTGTTCCATGGTGCTCATAAGGGTGCGTGCGTATTTCATTTGACGAAGCAGTTCTTCCATCGGCGGAAAATGCGTGTCATGCTCAAAAATGACGCTTTTGACAGGGTACAACGACATTACGGTCTCAAAAAGCGCAAAAATCTCTGGGGGAACCAGTTCACTGTGTCCATCCACCAGCCAGTTCCCTCTCCAATGTCCTCCGGCAAGATGGACCTGAACCAGGTGAGACAAGGGCATCTGTTTGAGAAAGTACGTGGGGTCAAACTGATGGTTCGTCGCATTGATAAAGACATTGGTCACGTCGAGCAGCACCCCACAACCGGTTGCAGTGACCAAAGCGTGAAAAAATTCCGCCTGACTCATCGGGCTATGAGGGATCTCCAGCAGATAGGTGATGTTCTCAAGTATGATGGGTTTTTCTAGATACTCTTGTAGGTACTGAACGCGGCGCGTCACATGCTGGAGCAATTCCTCTGTGAACCACAAGGGCGCAAGATGGCCGATGACTCTTCCTGGGACACGGGTCATACACAAGTGCTCACTGTAATACGGCGATTTCGTCAGATCAGAGATCCGTTTGATGGCCTGA
>JAFMRP010000361.1 GCA_017354095.1 Ktedonobacteraceae bacterium | reverse complement strand
TGGTCTGCCAGCCAAGGCAGTTTTCATATCCAGGACGGTGCAATACCCGCCGGAGAGTAGAGCAAAGGGCTTCTCTATCTTATCGCATTGATCAAACTGGGTGCTGTTTGGTGCCCGGAAGGACTCAAACCACGACGGGTAGACGAAGTCTGAAACGCGTGTGTCGTCGATATTGTAACCGTTTTGCTCCGATTGGCAGGGATCACAGATATCGCAGGCATAGAAGATCGAGCTATCATGACGTTGTACACATGCGACCCGGTTAATATCGGGGTCAGCAAGTGTTTCCAGCAAGATATGGCTCGCGATCACGGTCCACTGGTAGCCCATCTGCTTGTCCGGGCTCACAAAGATTTTGCCCAACGGGAGTCCCTGGTTCGTCTGATCGTGATAGCCCAGCATCACCGCCTGGTCGGGGTTATCGAGCACCACGACCCACCATTTGTTGAGCGGGGGCTGCTGATGAGCACCGGATATGAACTCAAGATCAGCGTCAATACCCCATGCGGGAGCAAAATCGCGATGGATTTGCGTTTGCAGTGCTGGTAGGGCGGATTGTACTTCCTGATCTGATAGCTGTGTCGAAGCGTTAATGAGCGCGACCTGGACGTTTTGCATGTATTTCCCCTTTCTTGTGATGTACGAAATAGACGCTGCGTGCGGTAGGGAGTATATAGATCTCTTTTTCCCAGCTGGTATGAGGGCCCGGGTTGGACTGATTGACCACCCGCCATTGGCTCAAGAGATACGTTTCTGGGACAGAGGTATTCTCGCTTTCAGTATAGAGAGGGCACCAAACGGGGGGGTGATTTTGTGGAAACAGCAGGAGAGGTACTTTTGACAATTCTGACCTTCGCGTATACAATTTGACTAATAAGTTTACGTAGAATAGAGAGATCGACAGGTTATTGCAATATTTGGTAGGGATCTCCCGGTAAGAGTTCGCGAGCAGGAAGGTACCAGATGTCAACGGACACGCCGCATCGTCAGCTTAAAGAGAGGCTGCGCCAGGAGCGAGCGGAGCTTATCCTGGAAATAGCGGAAGTAATGTTCATCGATAAAGGCTATCATGACACCTCGATGGACGAGATTGCGGCCAGAGCCGGTGTAGCCAAAGGCACATTGTATCAGCATTTTCCCGGCAAGGAAGATCTTGTCTTCGCGCTTTTCGAGCGTCATCTGGAGCGGTTTGAGCGTATGATTGAGCAGATCGCGGCCTCCACGGAGACCGCGAGTGCTAAATTGGAGCGTATCCTGCGCTATGCTTACCTGGAACAACACGGCATGCGTACGCAGTCGCTGCAATTTCTTTACCGCAATCGGGATATGCGCAACATTCTGATCGAAAATAAGGGGCGCATACGTGATCGCCTGGGGCGGCCTACCGGGCAAATCAGGGCAATGTTAGAGGAAGGCAAGATAGACGGCTCATTCAACCCGGAACTCTCAACGGGGTTGATGCTCATCAGCTTTATGAGTTTGCTCACGTTTAGCAGTTGGGAGCAGTTCATCAGCCAGGAACGATTTTCTCCGGAAGAACTTATTGACCAGGTTGGACGTATCTTTTTTGAAGGGATTAAAAGAAAGTAGCCAACAGAAAGGTCGAATCTATGCAGCCTCAATCAGATTCGCAAGCAGCGACGCGATTTCGTCAATACAACCTTACAGAGATTCCACAGGTCTACGCCTGGTTCGAGCGGATGCGCACCAATCAGCCAGCTATCTACGATGAGCAGATGCATATGTGGCAGGTCTTTCGTTATGAGGACGTGTCAGCAGTTGTCACTGACCACAGCCGTTTTTCCTCGAAGCCGCTCGGACTGGTCGGTTCTTTTTTTCAGGATACCCTGGTCGCCAAAGATCCGCCGGAGCATCGCAAATTGCGCAACCTGGTCAACCAGGCCTTTACTCCACGGGCAGTTGCGCGCCTCTCAGATCGTATCACCCGGGTGACGCAAGAGCTGCTGGACGAGGTGCGAGCGACGGGGAAGATGGACATTGTTTCAGACATGGCCTTTCCCCTGCCCGCGAAAGTGATCGCGGAACTGCTCGGCGTGCCATCGGAGGATTGGAATATATTTCAAAAGTGGGCGCGCATTGGCGACACCGAGAGCTTGATGGGATCGGAACGATCCATGCAGGAAGAGATGTCTGACTACTTCTCCCAGCTGTTGGCGGAACGGAGACGTTCTCCGCGCGAAGATCTGATCAGCGCATTAAGCATAGCCGAAGTCGATGGAGAGCGGTTGAGCGAGCAAGAGCTGGTCAGCTTTTGCACTTTGCTGCTAGCTGCCGGACAGGAGACGACCAAAAATTTAATCGCCAACTTCATTGTCTGTGTCACCGACCATCCTGAGCTGTTGGAACGCCTGCGGCAAGAACCGGATTTAATGCCCACAGCGATTGAAGAGGTGCTCCGCTATCTGCCACCCGTCTGGCTGCTCTTCCGCATGACCACTACCGACGTTGAGCTGGGGGGCCAGCATATCCCGGCCAACCAGTTCGTTCTGGCCTGGCTGGCATCCGCTAACCGTGATCCGGCCCAGTTCGCCAATCCAGATCAATTTGACATTCAGCGCGCGTCTAATCGTCACATGACATTCGGGCATGGCATTCACTTCTGCGTTGGAGCCCCGCTTGCCCGGCTGGAAGCCAAGATTGTGCTACCGATGATGCTGGAACAACTCAAGGGGTTACAACGTGTTGAGGGTGTGCCGGTGATGGCTGATATGGGGATTGTTTTTGTCATTCGCAGTTTGCCAGTGACGTTTCAGGCTGAGGGATAGTACAGGGCATGGGAGAAAATTGTATTTCGTTTCTGATTGGTCATCCTGACCCGGGGGCGCTTCTGACTGCCGAGCTTTATGCTTCGGTGCAGAGTGTTATCAATACCTCTCAGGCTTCTATAGCACTCCAGTATGGCCCGGAGCAGGGGACGCAGAGCCTGCTTGAGGTATTGAGAGAGAAATTGCGCCGAGAACAGGATCTCTCTATCCAGATTGAGAATCTGATGGTGGTTGCTGGCTCAACGCACGCGGTAGATATGCTCACGCGGCTCTACGCCAGATCGGGAGGCGTGGTGCTGGTCGAGGCTCCAACGTACGCGGATGCGATTCATATTTTCCGGGACCACCAGGTCGAGTTGTACGCGGTTCCCATGGACGACGAGGGGCTTATTACCAGCGCGTTGGAGCAGCAAGTCGCAGAGCTGTACGCACGCGGTAAATCGCCCTGTATGCTCTATACCATTCCTAACTTTCACAATCCAACAGGCAGTACGCTAGCTGAAGCGCGTCGTCTTGAGGTTATCAAGCTAGCGCGTCGCTATGGCTTCTTGATCGTGGAGGATGATGTCTATCGCGACCTCTCTTTTGAGGCTACGGTGCCTCGCAGTTTCTATGCCCTGGCAAATGGCAAGCAGGTATTGAGCATTGGCAGTTTCTCGAAAACGCTGGCACCTGGACTGCGCCTGGGCTGGCTACTTGGGCCGGAGGATGCCATCCAGCGCTGTATCGGCTGTGGGACGACGCAGATGGGAGGTGGCGCTAACCCATTCACGGCCCATATAGTCGCAGAATACTGTCGTCAAGGATACTGGGAGAAGCATATGGCGCAGGTGCGATCCCTCTATCAATCGCGTCGTGACGCGGCGCTTGCCGCCCTGGAGCGCTACATGCCTGCCGACGTAAGGTGGACTCGTCCGGCGGGCGGCTTTTTCACCTGGCTTCGTTTGCCGGAGCATGTTTTTGCGCAAGATGTCAAGCGGCTGGCGCTCCAGGAAGGTGTGGAAATGGCAAGCGGCGAGGGGTTTTTCTTAAACCCCTCAGATGGTGCTCACCATCTGCGCCTGGCTTATAGCTGCGCCGCATACGACGATATCGACGCCGGGATAAGGATTCTGGCGCAGGTGATCGATAGGGCAAGGGCGTGATGCCATCGACATGATGCGAAGACGAGTCCTGCATTACGACTGTTTATCCGCAGCAGGCTCCTTATCTCGCGCCAGCACAGTGAAAATGCCAAGAGCAGCGAAAGCGGCACAGACCAGCAGGGCGACATGGAAGCTATTCACAAATGCCTGTTGCAGTTCGCTGATACTGGCTGTGGGAAGGTTTTGTGCCGACTCCAGGCGTGTACCTGCCGCAGCGCCTCCCAAAGCCGCAAAGATTGTCCCTATAAGGGCTACGCTCATACTTTGTCCAATGACACGTCCTGTAGCAAGCAATCCCGATGCTTCTCCCTGAGCATGACGAGGGGCCGCCCCCATCAGGGTACGCGTATTAGGCGACTGAAAAAGGCCCTGGCCCAAGCCGATAACCGCGAGCCGCCAGATGATATCCCAGAGGGGACTTTGTGTATTGACCAGGCCGAGCAGGAACAGCCCGAAGCATGCAATACCCAGTCCCAGAGGCGAGAGCCAGCGCGCCCCGATACGATCCGCGAGTGAGCCGCTCAAGGGAGCCGTAACGGCCAGCATCAGAGGCAGGGGAGTAAGCAACAGGCCGGTCTGGATCAGTGAGAAGCCGCGCAATTCTTCCAGATAAAATGGCAGAAGAAAGCCAGGCGCAAACAAAGCCATCATACAGAGTATGAAGCTTATATTGGCGAACGCGAAGACACGATTCGTAATGAGGCCTGGATTGACGATGGGATACTCGACATGGGATTCAACGTACGCCGCGACAGCCAGCATGACGAGCCCCAGTCCAAGAGCGCCAAGCGTGCCAGGAGAAAGCCATCCCCATTCCTGGCCAAAAGAGAGACCAAGAGTAATCGCGGCCAGTCCAACAGCCAGTACGGTTGCGCCTAACGGATCAAAGCGCTCCCGCACCTCTCGCCGTGTGTGCGGCTCTCTGTACCAGTACAGCGCGGCGAGGAGAATGAGGATACTGATTGGAGCGTTCACATAAAATATCCAGCGCCAGGTCAAATATTGCGTAATGATTCCTCCAAGAGTTGGTCCAACAGCTACACCCAGCGATACCACCACACCATTCAAGCCCAGGGCTAATCCTCGTTCATGGCTTGGAAATCTACTGGTGATCATGGCGATATTTACGGAAAACAGCAGTGCCCCACCAAGTCCCTGAAAAAGGCGCGCAAGGATGAGGAGGGGAAGAGAGGAGGCGAGGCCACACAGCATCGATCCGAGTACAAACATGATCAGCCCGGCAAAGAAGATTGGTTTCCGGCCAAGCATATCAGCAAGGCGTCCAAAGGTGAGGAGTGTGGCAGCAATCACAACGAGATAGCCAATAACGATCCACTCGATGGCTCCGCTCAATCCCACGTGAAAGGTGCTTGCTATACTCGGTAGAGCAATATTGACAATTGAACCATCCAGCGTGGTCATAAAGGTTGCCGACGCAGAGAGGCCGAGGATAGCCCACTTATTGACGTAGGTCTGAGGCCTATCTACACGTAGAGTGGATAGGCCGACAGCATGATGAATCTTCTCGGTTGGAGCTGTAACGGGGAGGATCTTTGTTCCCGTATGGATAGATTCAAAACGCCCATGCATTTCATTCCTTAGATTTCTCTCCATTGTATCTTTTCTTTACCATTTCTAGTGTTGTGGCTATATTCATTTGAATGAACCATACGCCGCCTTCGGCGGCGAGGAGTAAGAAGAAATGCGGGGACCCCTGTGCTCTTATTCCGACCACCAACGCTGCTACGCAGCTACGAACTGCGTTCGTCAGGTGGTCGGAGCAGCAGCACCCCGCACCCCGGCAAGGGAC
>JAFMRP010000360.1 GCA_017354095.1 Ktedonobacteraceae bacterium | reverse complement strand
GGTTGGCAGTGCGCGCTCGTCCAGCCTCAGTGGCGCCACGCCCGGGATCATACACACCAACCAGAATAACAAGTCCAGATATGGCCATGACCCCACCAATGATATAGTAAGCAACACGCCAGCCGTGCGGGACGTTCGCCAGTTGGCCCAAAAGCGGTGTCGTAAGCGATCCCGCCAGAGCGAGCGCACCATACACAAAACCTATCGCCCTCCCACGCTCATTATCGCGAAAAAGATCCCCAATAATTTCCGTCATAATGGGCGTAGCAGACACGGTGCCAATGGTGGCAATCGCGAACAGAATCAGAAACTGGGTATAGTTTTGCGCGAAACCAATCGCAATAGTCCATAAACCAAATACGACTGTCGCGACCACCAGCACCAGTTTGCGGTTATAACGCCGCGCCAGAATGCTCCACAGCGGACCAAAAATGGCCGCGATGATCTTTCCCATGGCAGTCAAGATACCTAGCGCCGAAAGGCTCAGGCCAAATTCCGCCCGTATCAGGGCAAATAAAGTGCTCACAATGCCCGACTCGTTGTTGTCAGCGAACAATGAGAAAGTCAGGATAATATTGCTAAGCCATCGCCGTTTGACCTGCGGAATCGGCTCTGAAGGTGCAATATTTACGCCAGAAGTAGGCTCTGCGGCTACAGCACTTACAACGGCTTCACTGCCGTCCATCTCCCCTTGATAATTTTTCTCAGGAAATACGCTATCAGACACGTTGTACTCCTTCTGAAACTAGTACTAACCACCTCGTTTAGCAGACGCCTGTGGCAGGGCAAAAACCTCCTGCCGGTAAAACTTATAACTGTTTTCCCTCGTCCTCCTTCTCTTCTGTAACTGTATGCTTGCTTAATTGCTGCTGAACCAGCTGATATTGACGCGCACACAGCAGATGTTCAGGCTGCACTTCTCCCTCTCCAGGCAGGCCTAAGCGCTCGAACTGCTCCGGCGGCGCGTCATTCCAGCGCATCCACTCAATTAGCAAAGCGCACATTCGCAGTTCTAACTCGTCGTTGATAAGCGGATGTTCCTGAGCAGGATCGGTCGCGAGATCAAAAAGCATGGTGCCAAAGATATAAGCTCCGGTGAACGGGCGTCCAGGAATCTTCAATGGCCGCACACCTTTTGTAAAAGAGAAAGCATCGGCCAGGCTGATGTCCTGTAGCTCGGAAACATCGAAACGTCCACGCATGTGTGTGGGCATCAGGGTATATTCAAAAAGGGGCGCATTGTCGGGGGACACAGGTGCGCGCATATATACATAACGACCGTCAGTCACGTTGACATGTCCACCAAACACACCAAACAAACCCGCTGGCCGCGCCTCCTTATCATGTGCGATCCTCTCTCGCAGCGGCGTTCCCTGCATGGTCGCTGGAATGGCAACACCAAAGAATTCCAGCAGCGTGGGAGCGATGTCGATCCACTGCGCGAGGCTGGCACGCCGCTCGCCCCGCTGGCAGCTGCGCGGATCCCAGATAAACAACGGGATATGAGCTACCTCGTTATACCAGGGCTGGACGTTTTTAGCCCACCAGTCATGCTCACCCAGCAGAAAACCATGGTCAGTACCAACGATGAGCAAGGTGTCATCCCAAAGCGCTAGCTCGTCCATCATGTCTAGCACCTGGCCAAGATAGTGATCGCACATACTCACCAGCGCGGCATACTCATTGCGCAGATGCTCCACCTGCTCCGGCGACTCACTCACCGGCGCGTAATCGGGCCAGTCAAAATGCGGCCCATCATAGCGGTGAGGATAAAGGGCCTTGTAATGTTCCTGCGTGTAGAAAGGCTCGTGCGGATCAAAGGTCTCGATCTGCAAAAACCAGTTATCCTGGCCCGCATTCGTACGCACAAATTCCAGACCCTTCTGAAAGACTTGCGCCTGGGGCATATCTTCTTCACGCTGTAAATACTGCCGGTTCACCCAGTCCTGCCGCCACATTTCGGGACGCGCTGTGCGTAAACTGGGCGGAATTTCAGGATCGGCCACCTGGCCTTTCCACGGATCACCTTCCTGGCCGCGCACGATCTCCCACGTACGATAACGTGTGTGGTACGTGGCTCCCCCATCTTCCCAATAATGCCCGTGATCGCTTACCAGGTGAGTATAGATGCCGTGCTGAGTGAGAATTGCGGGCATAGACTCGTCAAAAGGCTCCAACGGCCCCCAGCTGCGGTGAAGAAAATTATAACGCCCGGTATGCAGCTCTCGCCGCGCTGGCATACAGGGCATACTGCCAACATAGGCATTGTCAAAGGTCACCGTCCGTTCCGCTAACCGCCTGAAATTCGGCGCCTGCACCCACTCATTTCCATAGGGTGGAAGCATGCGCCGGTTCAGTGTGTCGAAGCAGACAAAGATTGCCTTCATAAAATCCTCCATTTCCAGGTCCGTTACTTTGGTGACACGTGTCAGTAAGGAAAGTATACCCAGGCAAGAAAAACACTGTCAAGGCAGCGAGCAAATCAAAGCCGCTTTTATGATATAATCACATCGGCCGAGAGAAATTGTCAGCGAGGAAGTTCCTGGATGAAGCTAGAGCATCGTCCCCCAACCAGCGTCGATGTTGCCCGCCGTGCGGGAGTGTCACGCACGACTGTTTCCTATGTACTCAACGGCACCCCTCATCAGCGGATCAGTCAGGAGACACGCGAGCGCGTATTAGCTGCTGCACGCGAGCTAGATTATCACGTGCAGCCTTCAGCACGGGCTCTGCGCAGAGGACGCAACGACGATATCTATTTTATCCTGAGCCGCCCCCTGACGCTTTTTACCAGCTCGCTCGTTAGCGCGATGCAGCAGCGTGCTCTGGAGATTGGATACACACTGGCAGTCTATTTCAATGATAGTACGATGGAAGAGGCCCGGCGGAACTTCCTGATACGTCTCTTCTCTCAGCGGCCCACAGGCATTGTCTCCATAGAGGGCAGCGTCACTCCAAAAGAAGTCGAACTGGCGAAAAGCAAAGGCGCGGGTCCCTGTGTGTTCGTCGGCGATTGGTCAGAATGCAGTATCCCGGCGGTCAAAATGCAAACAACAGAAATCGGGCGTCTGGCCACACGGCATCTGATCGAGCGCGGACATCGTCGCATGGGCTTCATCGCACCCCAAAACAGGTTTCTGTCATATACGATACCGCCTCGGCTGGCAGGCATGCGCGAGGCGCTGGAGGAAGCGGGCATACACGACTTATGCGTGCTGCCCATAGAAGCAATAACTCTGGAAGAGGCCCGCAGAGTTGCCCGGCAACTGGCAGCAGATCCCACACGTCCCACCGCACTCTACGGATTTAATGACGAATATTGTTTCCACCTGCTGCGCGCCCTCCGCGAACAGGGCTTACGCGTGCCAGAAGATATTGCGCTGATTGGTACTGATAACATCCCGTTCTGTGAACTTACCAGGCCAAGCCTGACCTCCATCCACACAGATATAGCCGCCATGGGCAGCGCCCTCATCAACCTCGTCGATCACCTGGCAAACAACAGAGAAGGCGATCCCATATTGGAACCACTCCCCCCACCAGTGCTGATCCCCCGCGAATCTACCTGACCTGCTGTCTTGAATACCTCTCTTGCTACACCCGCTGATGACCTTTCAAAAATTACGAGGAGATACAGTACCGGCCGCCGCTTCTTTCACCCGTAGGCAACCCACCCAACCCTACCAACCTGCCCTCGTCTCCCCTTGCCCCCCAACGCCCATATCTCCCATTATTTTCACAAACTTCATCAGCATCTTGTACGAGAGCAGCACAATCCCGACAGAAATTTCCCACTCCCTCGCTCCTCACAACGAAAATTCCACACCAGGACTACAGAGATCAACAGAACTGGCCGATAGTAATTTTTTGAAGAAAACTTGAGCTTTTCTTAACAAACCGGCCATCATTTCCTAGTATGCTTGGGCAAGAATTGCAACAAATCCAGCAGTATAGAAAAATACACCTGTATCAGGATATTGGTGAAATGCGTACAATACAAATAGACAACAGCTGGAAAAATTCACGCTTCGTCGCCAGAAATATTCTCATTATTTGTGTCCTTTCAGCCATCGTCACTGGCTCTACCCTCGCCTATTTCGTGCTGCCCGGCTGGATGCAGTGGATCTCCAGCGAACCGGCCGCAGCGCATACCGTAGCCACCAATGGTTCGGATCAGTGGGTTGGTGACGAGCAAATCACGACCGTGACTTCCTCATTCTCCTTACCCGAAAAGGTGAGCGTCTCGCCCCTTTTCGCACCTTACTACCAGAAGCCTGGCATCACCACAAGTCTGGGCGCGCCCATCACTGTGGCCTTCCCCACCTCTCAAGGCTGGATGCAGTTCTTTGTCACCGGGGCACTACTGCTACCCACCACCCCGCGGAGCCAGGCACAGAATACCGATGATCCCTTAGCCAGCCTGGTGAAAAGTGGTGTGAAGGACCCTGTTACCGGCGTTATTCGTCTACCGCTGCTCCAGTCCCTGCTGACTGCCGGCAGCCAGGCACCCATCGGCGGCAAAGACAGCACAACCACCTATGTCGATCTACGCAAGGCAACCAACCCTAACCTCATGCTGCCAATCCCAACCACTAACCCTCGTCCAACACTGCCAACCCCCGCGGCTAGCCCTACGCCTACCATCGATTCCCGCGCCTTGCAGGGAGTTTTCGTCAAAGGGGGAAGGCGCGGTGATAAGGACGTCGGTCACCTTATCCCACAATCATTCTGGTCCTACATCAATCGTCCCGATATCTCGCCTCATGGCTGGGATCAGGATTTCGGCGCCCCGCTGACTGAGGCGCTGGCATTCACTCTCACCCAGAACGGCAGCAACCACCGTATGATAGTTCAGGCATTCGCACGTGATGGCCTGCTCCTCGATCAGGATGCCTTGGGCGAATCCTCGATCCGCCACCTCGACACCGGTAAAGACTATCTGAGTACCATCGGCCCTCCCAAAACGCTGATCACTGCGCAGCAAACCATGTGGGCCCAGAACACAACCGCCCTGCTCCAGTCTCCAGGCGCGGGACAGACCCTTGCCCACGTCGGGAAAAATTTTCCGCTCAGGTCGCTTGGCAAAGCAAACTGGACCCGGGGCATGCCCTGGTACTATGTTCAATGGTCCGCGCCGAAAAACAGCCATAGCGGATGGGTATCAGCCGCTGCGGTCACCTTCAACCCTCCCGGCAAT
Organism: Ktedonobacteraceae bacterium; assembly: GCA_017354095.1. GTDB lineage: Bacteria > Chloroflexota > Ktedonobacteria > Ktedonobacterales > Ktedonobacteraceae > Bu33. Next base: position 544 of record JAFMRP010000360.1, on the reverse strand, counting down.
GCCCCGGCATGGGCCTCGCTCGATACACTTTCGCGCGACCTGGCCTCATACCTCGTCCTGGCCAGTTCTAACGTCGGCACCGTCATCTACGATGTCTCTCACCAGCGCTATTATACCTACAACAGCGATAAACAGTTCATCATGGCCAGTTCGGTCAAAGTCCCCATCATGTTGGCACTCTTCGACATGATCGAGAACCAGAAGCGCACATTGAGCAGCGGTGAGATGGCTCTCCTCACCACCATGATCGAAAATTCAAACAACGACTCCGCCACAGCGCTCTACAACGAAATCGGAGGCTCAGCCGGGCTAACCAACTTTCTCAAAAAAGTGAAAGTGAGTGGTCTGACTCCCGATGAGGGCGCATGGGGCTACAGCCTCTCCACACCACAGGCGATGGTAGACCTGCTGACACTGCTCCATAACGGCAAAATTCTGACTGCCCGGGACCGCGCGATAGCTATCGACCTGATGAAGCATATTCAGCCCGACCAGCAGGTAGGAGTAGGAGACACCGCCCCCCACGGAGCCAGCATCGCCATGA
>JAFMRP010001466.1 GCA_017354095.1 Ktedonobacteraceae bacterium | reverse complement strand
CAGTCAGGCGACCCCGCGCTTGGAGCAGCAACAAAATGGTCAATAAGCGATCGGCTCTCATCTCCATTCTCCTCTGGCTTCCCCGGATGTTCAGTTCAGTTTACCATCTTCCACACTCCCTGACAAAAGATGTCAGTGAGCACCAGTTATGCTAAGACAAGGCCAACGCGTTGAGCTGTTGCCGGAATAGTGAAAAGAGAACGCAGAAAGTAGGAAGTTTATGAGCAGAGACATTGAGCCAACCAGGCTGGACCTCAAAGCGGATTTAAAACCCTTCTATTCCCCTCCGGCGCAGGAGGTCGTAATCGCAGATATCCCTGCGATGAACTTTCTGATGCTGGATGGGAAGGGCGATCCTAATACGGCACAGGAATACAAAGATGCCATCGAAGCCATATATACGATTGCCTATATCACAAAGTTCTTGCTCAAGAAAGAAGCAGCTATTGACTATCCTGTAATGCCGCTTGAAGGTCTCTGGTGGGCTGATGGCGGAAGGGAGGCCCCGCGTGAGAACTGGCAGTGGACGATGATGATTATGCAGCCGAATTGTGTAACGGACGAGTGGTTTGCCGAGGCATACAGGCAAGCACAGCGAAAAAAGAAACTGCGAGCCCTGGAGAAGGTCCGCCTGGAGCGTTTCCACGAGGGAAAAGTGGCTCAGATCATGCATATTGGTCCATTTGCCGACGAAGGACCAACGATCGAGAAGCTTGGCCGTTTCCTGGAGGAACACGGATATGCCTTTCGCGGAAAACATCATGAGATCTATCTGAGCGATCTGCGGAGAACTGCCCCGGACAAGATGCACACGGTGCTCCGGCATCCCTTTGCATAGTAATAAATACGGCTGACTCTGAGCTCAAGAGACGAGGTGTTCAACCGGCGGTTCCTGCTCGTAGGCCCGCCGGGCATCGGTTAGAAACCGTCTGGCGAAGTACTCATTCTGTATCCCGCTAAAAAACAGGGAGACCTCCAGCGCCCAGACGGAGAGATAGAGGTAAAAGCGCTCGCGCTGCTGATCGTCAGACAGGTCAATCTGAAACAGCTCTAACGCCTCGCTCCATGTCGGGCGGGGATAGGTCCACCAGAGCACCTGGGCGATATCGTGCATGGGGTCCGAAAGATGTAGCCGGTCCCAATCGACCAGGTAGGTAGTCTCCGGCGCGACAAGCACATTGCCAGGATTAGGATCGCCATGCGTAGGGACAAGTCCCTCCCCTTGAATGAAAGGAAGACGCTTCTCATACAGATCAAATAGTGCGTCTATCTCTTGCCTCCTCGCCTGCTCTAGCGCGCTCTGCTGCTGATAGAGCTCCCTGGCCTGCTGAACATAGCGCGCCAGCAGATCGCGATACGTCTCACTTTCCACCGCGGGCAAATAGCGATAGAGGGCGGTCTGCTCCTGGAGCGTCTTCAGCAAACGGGCCACGACACGCTGATTGGCCATATACCAGCGCGAGTCGGGGTGCGAGCCTTCCACAAACTCCTGCACGGTAATCGTGGTATCAGCAAAGACTCCTCCAGCCAGGTAACGCGGGGTCAGTTGTATCTCAGAAAGATGTTGAACAACCCGGTAATCGACATCCAGCTTGACGAATACTTTACGCCGGGCGGAGACACATGTGAAGCGCTTGCCGAACATAAAACCCTGCTGTGGATGATACACCTGCCAGTCTGTCTGCTCGACCGCTTGCCGCAAATAGGCACAAATACGCTCTTCCTGTATGGTCATGCTGTGATAAAACCTGCTTCCTGCTCATTCCTCGAAGGCGCCAAGCGTACGCAGCATTCCCCGCTGGGCCGGAGTAAGGCCATGCACATTGGTAATGTTCAGGCCTTCATACGGGCGAGCGCTCTTCCAGGTCTGCCAGCACTGACCCCGGGCAAGATCCCATAGTT
>JAFMRP010000359.1 GCA_017354095.1 Ktedonobacteraceae bacterium | reverse complement strand
TGGCTTGCTTGATACTGCTTGTTCTTGTTCAGTATCTCATATTTCTCCCCGGCCCTCCTTTGAGAATTCGCCAACAATATCTCTAAGACGTGATACCGGTGGGGGAGCACGTCGCCCCGATTGGAGATTGGGTTTCAAACAATCCAGTCTTACCCTTATCGTGCGGGTCTTGCGGCACTTCGGTTTATCACGTCTTCCATCGATTGCCGCTTTACAGGCATGCTGCTGTTCCCTCGGCCTTTCAGCTCCAGGTAAGCCGTTGACCCAGAAACGTTCCTCTTAGTTTCTCCTGGCTGCGCCAGGGATACCATCGTGCGCGACACGGCGCACCCTCTCGGTCCTTAGACAATCCCATGTTCCGTTGTCTACCTACGTATCGAGCGTCCCTTAGGTAGTCTACTCATCCTTTGAGCGTATCCCGTTGATAGCTCTGCCTCTCCCAGAGGTGCCTCTATCGATCACACTAACAGAGTCAGGAGAGAGTGCCGGTTTCAGACGCTTTCCGGCAGGTTGGCTTCTAAACCCAGTCAGGATGAGACTTTGAGCAGTTTAGCCCTTACCATAGGACGCAGGTCTTGCCACACATACCTTTGTTGCGTCTCGTGGGAATTGCGGCGTTACCAACATGCTCTGTTCCCTTAAGCCTTTCGGCATCCGGTCAGTTGGTTGACCTTAGAAACCTCCTCTGAGTTTCTTCTGCTGACTGTACCAGCGATAGATAGTTACGTGACATGGCGCACGTGATCGAATCCTGCGTCGGTCAATTTCAGGCTGAGGCAGTATTTCCAGTCTATCCGACTGCGCACTGCATCAGCGGCTTGGCGATCTGTCAGGTTCTCCATGAACTGGAAGACCGTGACCAGCGCCAGACGCCAGGGGGCATAGGCTGGTTGTCCTCGCCCTGGATACAGATCACCAAACAACTCGTCCTGATAGATCGTCCCCAATGTGTCGCGGAGATGGATATAGAGGTTGCCCTTTGGAAAGGCTGCACGCACAATGCGAACGGTTTCTGGTGGAATTTCTGGGATTGGTTGCGGTTTCATCGACATAGCTGGCCTCCTAGCTTGAATGAGATAGCAACAAGCGTTCTGTTATTCTATCAGATCAAGGCTCGTCGGATTTCGCCACCAATACCTTTTTGAGGATGAGCCGGTTTTAAATTATCGAAAACAATTGAGAAATGGAGGCGTTTATGGTGGTCTCGCTGGTTATACCGTATTTGGCCATCAAGATAACAAGCCGGTAGAAGAGGGAGGCATCTCTCATCCTTCTTTTTACCCTTTCGCAACACCTGCTCCAAGAGGGGTTGCCATGGGCGTCCAGGACGCTTTTCCTCACTCTTCCGCGCTGCTCGGTGCGAATCAAGAATTAGTCAGGTATCTTGATGAAGCTCGCAGCGCTCAGGGACTACCTCCATTAACCATTGGTGATTTATCCAGTACGCCCTATATAGATCCAGCGCTCAAGCTATTTGAAGGAAAACTGCCCTTTCCTCAAAAGGACACACGATTACAGAACTATCTTTTGCAAGCTATACACGCTGTGGATGCTGTCTATAAAGGGCGAAGTTAGGGTTGCTGACGCCAGCCGCAAAGGAGCATCCGAAGAGGTCAGAGTGCCGACAGTACATGCTGAGAATCGGTGGAATCAAGCGATTGACCATCAGCGAACATCGCCTCGGCGCATCCTTAGCGGGGGAGGGCGATGGAAAACATATCGGGACCTCGATAGGGGGAGGCTCTTATGGGAAAAAAGGAGCCTATTTATATCGCACATTGTACCCCTTCGTCAAAATTACACTTAAGGGCCATTGGTGATTGCCTCTGGGCAGAATCTCAAACGGCTGCTCAAAAAGCGGGGATGGGGACGAAGACCGGGACCAACCGGAGAGGTGCTGGTCCTCTTCTCTCTCTTTTTGCATCTTTTGCGACAATCCTATCCAAGCAATTTTTCTGCTTGTCCGCTTGCTTTGGTTCGTTCTCTTTATCTGCCTGCTTGCTGAAAAGAAGACTTTTTCAACAGGCTGGTTGGGTACTTGACACCTTGTAGGGTGAGACCTTCCCCTCGCATGGGAAGGTCTCTGGATTTACATGGAGGAGCGTGATCCAAGATCACGCTGAACCATGTAGGGGACTACCTCGCGCAAGCGCCAGACATGTGAATCCGCACTTGTGTGGGGCAGCCGCAGTAGTACCCGCCACAATTGTTGCAGTAGTTGTTCGCAGGCACTCCGCACTTGGAGCATGCCCTACCTGCCATTGCTATCCCTCCCTTCACTCTCCCTTGCAGGAGAGACTCATCTCGCCTCCAACGCTGCGCGCTGGGAACGGTATCACCCCACTCTCCACTCTAATCTGCATGCGAGACAGATAGGAGCACTTGAACTACGTGGGAAATGGAGTTCAACGATTTCGGGTTGCCAGGAGGAGACCGATGAACGCATCGGATCTCCTCCTGACGCACCTTAGAAACTCAGCAATGAGTGGAGCACTTGCAATGTTGACTCATTGCTTACCTGGATGAGTTTCTGTGCGACAAGGAGCTTGCCGTTGGGTTACCCCTTGTTTTTATCGCACAAGAAGTTCGGGCAGATGTACCCTTTGGAGGTATACTGCATGGGCGTCCCACACTCGCAAGTGGGAGCGCGCATCTCTATAGCTCCTCCTGGCATCTCTACACCTCCTCTCTTTGGGGTCCAGGGCCAGCTGCTCCAGCCCACAAGACACCTGCCCGTTAGGCACATCTCTTGCGTGCTGGCGAGGCTGACCCCTCTATGAGGGATGACATCGCTTGGCGTGGGGCCGATCAGGCGGGACCGGAGACCTGCTCCAGTCCCACCGCTACATCTGTTCTCCTAGCGCGGCTACTACTCCTGCCCGCGGCCAGCGCAGTTGGTGCAGGTCACCTGGGCCTGTGAGCTCCAGACACCAGCGCCTTTGCAGTTGCTACAGGTCTTTCCTCTGGACGATCCGCTCCCGCTGCAGTTACCACAGCGGTTGTTGTCGAGCTGCACGACCTTTCCCGAGCCCTCACACGCGCTACAGACAGCCATATCCCTTCACCTCCCCTCATCCACTGGTTCCTTTCCTCTGCCCGTATCGCCTTCACGCGCCAGAACATCAGGGATGCCGGCAGCAGCGAAAAGCAGGCGATGCAGGACAAAGACTCTTCCTGGCAGGATCCATGCCAGCAACTGAAGAGATTTTCTTTCCTTCGTTTGTATCCTCTTCCTTCACGCGCCGAAAACCATCAAGGATGCTGGCAGCAGCAAAAGCAGGTTCACGCGCCAAAAATATCAAAGATGTAGGCAGCAGCGAAAACAAGACCATACAAAACAAAGACTCCCGGTAGGATACTAGGAGTTTAAAGATGTACTGACCGGGCTATTATACCATGCGGGGTAAACCAAAGTGAGGCCCAAGCCTGGCCAGATCTGCACCACATGGGGTTGGCCACTTTCATTTGTCTAGGCCGCTTGCTAAGTACAATCAACTCACTTTTTGGGCATTGGAACCAATCACCGACAGAATCGTTTCCGGGCACTGGTTGAAGCGGACAAAGCACTCTTGCGCCGCAGTCAGCAGTGCCTGTTTGGTTTCAAACAACTCACAGTGAGTCACTTCGCGACGAAAATGGCGCCAGAGCATTTCAATGGGATTGATAAAGGCGGCTATACGTGGGCAGATAGAGCAAGATAAGCCGTCCAGCCGCAGCACGCACGACTTCTTCCACTTCATCATCCTCATGAGTATCAGCATTATCCCACGCCACATACATCGTTCCTGTGGGGTGCTTCTCAACGAGGGCTTCGAGCAGTTGGGCCATCTCCTTCCGGCGCTTGCGACGCTGGAACTGGACCACCGTTTCGCCCGTATGATAGTTCACGGCTCCAATGCCATACTACTTGTCGGGCTGTTTGGGCGTTGGGATCATCACTTGCCGTCCTTTTCGGCTCCACATGGCTCGTATGGTCGGGAACCAGCTCAGATTGAACGCATCGGCATAATAAAACACGTCGCCCGGCTTCAATCCATCTCGGATTTCTTCCATCGTCTTTTTTTTCCAGATACTCTGGATCAGGGCTGCTCACCTTGTGCTGCGGTCGGGAGAGCACGATCTCTCCGGATGTGAGCACCTGGCGCACGGTTTCGATGGACGCTCGAGTGCCTGTTTGCTCCGCCATGTAATCAGCCAGTCTCTGGAGCGTCCACATTGAATAGGGTTGGCCGATACTGCGAGGTCGACGCCGAACTGCTGCTAAGACTTGCTCTCTGTACGCTTCAGTGATCTTTGGCGGAGGACCAGGCATGGGTCGATCTTTCCGTCCCTCGATGCCTTCCGCCATCCAACGCTTGAGCCAGTTGCGAACCGTTTGGGTCGCTTCCCGCACCATGGGGGCAATGGCCGACACTCTCAGTTGCTGTTCTCCGGCAAGCAAGATGATTTGAGCCCGGGTACGCAGTCGGGGGTCTTTGGTTGTTCGGTACCGTTTCTCTCACCCTTCCAACTCTTCTGCTGTCAGGAGCGGTATCTCCAGGGGCGCTCGCATGGATCCCTCCATTTTTTCTGACAGTTTACCTCATTTCACAAAACATTGCTTGATTGTACTTATACTACAGCCGCACTTAGGGAGGTAGAGCTTTGAGCTGACGTGTGTAGTGAGATCTCTTAGCTCGTGCTTGATGGCGTCGCCGCCAGATGGACCAACACAGCACCTGTGCGGGAGGAACAAGAGGATGCCACGCCAATCGATACACCAATCGGCGGACTTCTGGAACGGTTACAGGCAAGAGAGCGGTATTGAGCTGCCCCCTTTTTCGCTTTCTGTCCCAAGCCGGGAGCGTACCACCACCAGATAGGCCAAGGCCAACATTGCCAGAGTAATATGGCGATACCAACCGACGAAGGTACGAACCTCATACTGATCCAATCCCACTTCGCCTTTGCCCAGTTCCAGGCTCTCTTCCACCCTCCAGCGCCGTCCTGCAACCTGAAGCATCGTCGAGAATGTCGTCGCCCTTGGGGCAAAAACCAGATAATAGGACCATTCAGTTTTGTCTTGGATATGACGGCGAACGAGCAACCAATGGTCCCATCCGGTAACGCCTGAAGGGGCGAGAGGGATTAGTGCCCAATCAAACCAGCGTTCGCCCTTGGTACCAGACCCTGCGCTCTCTCGATGCCACTCGGTGATGACATTGTGCACAAAGTCCTTGATCGGGACATGACGATAGACGACTCCGTTGGAGACGATATCGACTCCATCATTACAAGCTAGAGCCAGAACGTAGGCTTGTCGCTGCTCTTGCAACCAATGGCGAAGGGGTCCACATCCGCCGTACACGGTATCTCCTGTCACCCACTGAGCAGGAAGTCCTGTCACACGACACCGCTTGAGCATGCGGAGCACCTGTTGTGGTTTGGTGGCAAAGCTTACCTCATCTGGAATGTGCGCTTCGCGGCAGCGCGCGCGATCATCGATCCAGTCTTGAGGCAGATATAATTCCCGATCTACGAGCACATGTCCTTGGTGGGTCGAGTATGCCAGGAAGACACCCACCTGACAGTTTTCCTTGCGCCCCGCTGTGCCGCTATATTGGTTTTTCACTCCTGCCGATTTCTTTCCCTTCTTCAAAAATCCGGTTTCGTTAACGACGAGGATCGCCTCCGGATCTGCCAGATACTCCTTGACATAGCCAATCAGATCATCGCGAACCACATCCGCATTCCAGTGGGCCGTATT
>JAFMRP010001465.1 GCA_017354095.1 Ktedonobacteraceae bacterium | reverse complement strand
CAATACAACATTAGTATGGAAGAGCGCGTCACGTTCGGGGAGCAGGTACAGTCGATGAATAATGCATGGTCGGATTTCAATAATGCGTTAGACGAGCTTCAAAGGACGCTCAGCAAAGTCGATTAAGTCTATAAGAAGATAGGATCAAGGGGCAATCATGCGTGCAAGCAGATTCAGGCGATCAATACTGTCCATACTGCAGATCACTGCGGTAATAATTTGCCTGAGTCTACCCCTGCTCGCTCAGATGCCCACGCCTACACCGTCACCCGCACCTGCGAATCCCTCAGGCAGTGGCCTATCTGATATTTTCCGAGCATTAATCGGCCAGGCCGGCGCTCTCATACCGCTTCTACAAAACGAGATCGAAGGCCCTCTTATGCCGTGGCTGGAAAACCTGTCCTGGACGCTGGCCGCGCTTGTCATCATGTTCGGCTTCGCCAGACTGTGGCGCGAAAACGCGGGAGCCGGTGTGGATGTTTTCTGGTGGTTCGGGAGGGTTGGGATCGTCTTCGCCTTCATGGGAACTAGCCTGACTATCATCAGCACACTCGATACTATCGGCCAGGAGATCGCCTGGGGTGGAAGCGGCGGAAACGGCGATACCGCCGTCCTACACAGATTCTACGACAACCAGCGTAAAGCCTTCGAAGAAGGCTACCGCCGATTCACCAAAGGGCATTTCACTGTCGAACCAACCGGCGAGAATATCAAACCGTATCCCGGTGGGGAGGAGGCAGTACTGGGCGTACTCATCGATGTCACCTCTTCGCCCCAGGGTATCAATCACAAGTTCCAGAGTCTCTCACACGATATGCCGTTTCTCTTTTCGTTGCTGAGCTTCGCACGCGGGATACTCGCTTTCGGTGACCTATGGCTGTTTTTGCTCGGAGGTTTTCTGATGATCGCCGTCAGGCTTGCCGCGCCGGTGATGATTGCTCTGGCAATCGATCGGAACCTGGCCCAGAAAATATCATACCCATTCACTTGGGGTGTCATCGTTCTGACATTAGTGTGGCCGGTAGTCTCTCAATTGATCAGGGCCCTCGCCTATATGGGAGGCAACCTAGCGATGAGTTTGGATAGCAGCGATGTCGTCTATCAATGGGACCCGCAAACGATGCAGCAAATCATGACTTCCGGCGCGGAACCTTATCACACGGTTATTTTGGCAGTATTGATTATGACCGTCGCCGGACTGTCGCTCTGGGCTTCGCCGCTCATCGCCTACAGAGTGGCGAGCGGCCAGATCTACGAGAGCGTATCTTCAACCATCTCGGGATGGATGGGTGCAATCGTCGGAGCGGGAATCGAATTCTACAGCGCATCGGCTGCGGCTCAGATTACTCGGCAGGCCGAGCAGATGCAGGCTCTGGGAGGATTTAACGCCGAGATGATGCGCGCCGAAGCAGGGAAGGCGGCGGGCGATCTCGGCATTCGCGCCAGACAGAGTGAGAAACTCGCCCAGATATTCGGTCAGCGTGATCAGCAGATGAGCCTCGCCAACGCAGGACGCGACTTTCAGAATAACGCCGCTTACCAGCAATACATGCAGACTTATCGCACCATGATGGCGGCTCGCACCAAAGAGAACAGTGACAATAGGGTCGCGGCCCATCAGCAACTCGGTATGCAGAAATGGGGAGCGATCGGCGAGGCCTTGAGTATCGGTGGAAGAAACATGAGTCCCCTTGGCATGGGTGGGGGCAAAATAGGAGATGGTGCCTTCATAGGTCTTGCTCTTCAACATTACGGCAATTACTTCAGGTGGTTGGGGCAGGGGCAGGCGGTTATCAAAGGCGCCAGCGAGCGCACCGGGAACATCGAAGAATATTACAGTGACCTGAATAAAAGCTGGGGGACCTATACCCAAAATATGTACGGTCTTCACGGTGATTTCGCAAC
>JAFMRP010000358.1 GCA_017354095.1 Ktedonobacteraceae bacterium | reverse complement strand
GCGGGGCTGACGCCGACCGATGAAGACGGGATGCTTAATCCATACCTGTTCGAGCGTGATGGCAGGCCGCGGAAGCTGAGTCCATTGGTTGAGGCTCCGACGTTGTTTGGATAGTTGGGCTGGATACCGAGAGAGAGTCCCGGCCACCCGCCAGGGGTGGCCTTACATTTCCCAGGAGCGCGAGGGAGGAGAGGAAAGACGTACAGGGTCGAGTGGGTTACCTACGGGCTCTCATCAGCTAAAGCGATGAGCTGCAAGCGAGTCACTGCACTGGATTTCAGTCGGGTCAGCTGGCAAGAGGGACAGCAGACGGGGTCTCATGCGTTGTCAGTATCCCCTCGCCCATTGACAACGTTCCTACAGAAAGGAGCGCAAGGAGCAGAAGCCAATGGATGTAAATTGGTTATCGGAGGAGGTGGAGCGGATCTCGCAGGTATATGCAGAGAAATTCGAGATCGAGCGAGATGATGCGTGGTTTGTTTTAAAGTTGCAGGAAGAAGTGGGGGAGATGATTCAGTGCTATCTCATGCTCGCGGGGAAGGCGCGAACAAAGGGGATGTCCGCCGAAGAGATTCAGGCTGCGTTCCGCAAGGAAGTGGCTGACGTTTTTTGTCATACGTTGTTGTTAGCCAGATTTTATGGAGTAGACTTAGAAAAAGAAGTTGAGGAGAAATGGTTGTCATTGCGCAACATATGAGGAGCGAAGAGCTGCAACAAACCACTTGACAAAGCGATTTGATCATATATAATGCGGCCATCGCAGAGTAACGGGCCACCAATAGAGGTGGCCTGTTTTGTTTCTCAATAACGCCAATAAAGAACGCACATCAGAGGTAAAAGCCTGATGTGCGTTCTTTATTGGTATAATCGTCACGTAAAAAAGGAGTTGGCAACATGGCACAAAAGCGTTCTTTGATCACACTGACCGACGAGCAGGTTATTGCCTGGCACCGGCACCATAGTATGGTTCTACATGGTTATGCACTGACCCTGGCACTGAAGGCGGGATTGAGCCCGGCGGAGGCGGCAGGGATTTTCGTTGAGCCGTGGAAGAGTGGCAGAGCCGATTTCCCGTCGCAAGTCACGGACCAGGTTCTTGAACAGCAAGCCAGGCAAACCGCAGAAGTTTCGGCGCTCGCTTATGGAGAAGAGCATGTAGAGGTAGAGCGACAGGACGACACATGGTTGGTGAAGGTTGTGATTGCTCATCGCGAGCCGCTTGAGCGTTATGGGGCGTCGCTTGAGCGACACATCCAGTGGGTCGCGGAGCAGTTACGGCAGGTTTGTGAGCCGAAGGGGATTGCCTGTACGATCTGGCTTGATGAAGACAGGCAATATATGCGATTCTCGCGCCGGGCTGGCTCATAGCCAGCAAAAGATTAGTACGGCTAAGCTGGCGGCCAGCTTAGCCGTACTAACCCAAAATGAGCAACAAAATATGATATACTCGCCGAGTAAAGGATATAAATGATTCCTGGCAGGGTTATCACAGTTGATGGTATTTCTTTTCAAAAAAAGGAGTAGCAAAGGAATGCAGCCATCGCACCATCTGAATTGTCCGCGCTGCAGGCAACTGGATCGCGTCGAAAAGGTGAGTGCTATTTATCACGGAGGACGGGCAACAGGCACGTATTCAGGCACATCCCTGGGTTTTGGCTCAGCGGGGGGGTCACCTGATAGCAACTCAGGGGATCACGGAACTCTCAGGTACCAGTCAGACCGCCCTCAGCAAGATGCTTACCCCACCGTCGCATCCTATTCTTCACTATCGTATCCGGAACGGCGGAGCACTAGCGCTGATATTCACCGGCATTGCGGGCATGGTCGTATTCGGCTATATGGGGATAACCTTTCTAGAAGTAATAATTATTGCACAACTAGCAAAATTCATGGCTGTGATACTAATTACATTAGTGTTGTTTTTACTGCTTTCAATTGGAGCTATCATACGTGGCATTATTCTGAATAATCGTGCTGAAGCAGCAAAAAAAGCTCGTATCGCGGCTGAGGTGCCGCATTGGAAACAGGCGATGGCAAACTGGGACAGCCTCTATTACTGTTCACGTGATGATATTGTCTTTTTCCCTGGAGACAACACGAGATATGCACCACCTGAGCTGCTTCATACACTGCTCTAACGGTGGGGAGACGACCAAGTTCCCATACCTATGCAGACGGATGTTTTTTTCTATCAACCCATTTGTTTATTGACACGGAGCATTCACTTTAGTTAGAGAAAAGGGGTAATAGATGAACAAAACAAGGAATAGCAAGCTTCGCTGCGCTCAAGAGAGAAAAGACTTTTGGATGGTATGTATAGAATCATCACCAGGCACATGGACGGCTGTATACAGCGTTGCAGTACTTCCAAAGACGAGAATACAAGAGATTAAAGAGCAGGCTCTTGTCATATTTAAGCGACCACAGGGAGGGAAGCCAGCGCCTTCCCAATCTCCGCAAGCACAGGTTAAGTTTTCTGCACCGTCTATAAGTCAAGTGTATCCCGGGTGCCCTTATTGTGGGCGTAAGCACTATGCGGAGTGTGGGGGCTGTAAACACTATTTTTGTTGGGATGGGGAATCCAAAGATTTTATGTGTCCCTGGTGCGGCACATGTAGCACGATTTCTTACACCCTTGAAAGCATATCGGGAACGCAATCAAACGAGCGTCGCCGTTCTTCTCAGCAGCTTGGGAGTCCACAAAACGCGAAAGCGCTGCCGCCAGGGACAAGGGCAACGAAGAAGAGACTGCCGGATGGGCCAAAGTCATAAGCAGGCTATTTTTATTATAAAATAATGGATATCTGAGCAGGCAGATTGGTGTATATGCAACGAAGCGAGGAGATGATATATGGCACATTGGATTTGTGTGACGTGTGGAACGCAGTTCGCGGAAAGTGTGGAGGTTCCCGCGCACTGCCCGATCTGTGAGGACGAGCGGCAGTATATTGGCCACAAGGGACAGCAGTGGACCACTCTGGCGGAGATGCAGCAGGGCGGTTTTCATAATGAAATCGTCGAGGTGGAGCCGCGGCTAACGAGCATTCAAACGAAACCGAGCTTCGCGATTGGCCAGCGAGGGCTGTTGATCCAGACGCCGCGGGGCAATGTGCTCTGGGACTGCCTGACACTGCTTGACGACGCGACCATCGAGGCCGTACAGAAGCTGGGAGGCATCCAGGCCATCGCTATTTCGCATCCACATTATTACTCCACGATGGCAGAATGGGCCAGCGCATTTGGCGCGCGCGTCTACCTGCCCGAAGCCGACCGGGGCTGGGTCATGCGTCCACATGAGCGGATTGAGTTCTGGCGGGGCGATACGCTAGAACTGCAAGATGGGATCACGTTGATTCGCACCGGGGGACATTTCGCTGGCAGCATGGTGTTGCACTGGCGAGATGGAATGGCGGGTCAGGGAGCGCTGCTGACAGGTGACACGATACAGGTAGTAGCCGATCGCACCCGCGTCACATTTATGTATAGCTATCCCAACAGCCTGCCACTGCCTGCGGCAACGGTGCGGCGTATCTGGCAGCGGGTGGAGCCATATCAGTTTGAACGTATTTATGGGGCCTGGCCGGAAAGGGTAGTGGCGCACGACGCGAAAGGTGCGGTCAGGCGTTCGGCGGAGCTATATGTACGCTCGCTGGAAGAAGAGCTTTCGCTGAACAATCTGGGGCCATCAGGAGTTGTCAAACAGGCATGAGCAGAAGGCCTGAGCGGCACGAGAGAGATGCTTATCGGAGCGCTGGAGCAGGCTCACGGGGGTACGCAGTTCCAGACCGTCGATGGGGATCTGTACCAGTTCGCCGCGCTCCAGTTCGCGCTGGACACAGAGCAACGAGATAAAGGTCGCGCCAACGCCATGCGTCACCATCTGTTTGATCGCCTCGTTATCGGCGAGAGTGAGCAACGGGTGAAGGTGCAGATGGCGCTGGCGAAATTGTTGTTCAACGATTTCACGCAGCGTACTGCCCTTTTCGCGCAGCAGGAGCTCGTTGTTTTGCAGCTCGGCCAGATCCAGGCTGGTAGCAGTGGCCAGACGGTGAGAAGAAGAGACAACCAGCACCAGTTCATCGTGGGCAAAGACACGCAGGCGCAGATGCTCCGGCAACTCCGGGAAATCCCCTTCAATCAAGCCGAAATCGAGGTTCCAGTTCAGCAGTTCCTCGATAATTTCCTGTGAGTTGAGAATAGCTATACGCAATTTCACGCGTGGGTAACGAGCGCGGAAGTTAGCCACGATGGGAGGAAGCAGGTAGATCCAGGCGGTGGTATTGGCGGCAAAGGTCACCTCACCGCCTTCGAGATCGCGCAGGGCATCGAGAGCCGCATCCATCTCGTGTTCCAGGGCAAAGAGGCGGCGGGCATAGCGCTGCAAGGTGCGGCCAGCATGTGTGAGCACAATGCGCCGGCCCTGGCGTTCGACCAGTTCCAGGTGTGTTTCGCGTTCCAGGCTTTGAATGATTTTGGTCACGGCGGGCTGGCTGAGGTGTAGCTCTTCAGAGGCGCGCGTGATGTGTTCGAGCTCGGCGACTTTCAAGAAGATACGCAGGTTTTGTAAGTTCATAGGGATGGCTCCTGGTATTCTGGCATTGTTTGTGATGGTTGTTTGTATTGTATCCGTTTGTGAGTTATTCGTCACATGGCGACTTGTGGTGGCAAGACATGTGGCAAACAAAAAAGATAAGAAATGTTGGGGGATCAGGGGTGTCTCCCGGTAGTAGCGTAGCCCCTGCACCCCAATGCGAAAGATGGGTATGGGATGAGCGTGGATGGGTGGCAGATTGTGATATGATAAATCCAGTAAGCGCTTCTATTTTTTTTGCGGAACTATGATAGCAGTTACAGGCTAGAAAGCAAGATAAGATGGAGAAATGTCCGTATTGTGACTCTGAGAACGACGACGGGAATCCGTTCTGCGAGCGCTGCGGTACACTTATGCATGTACTGGTGCCGTATGAACCGAAGGAAGAGGATTACGTTTCGCCGCCCCATGCATCCATCAAGTTTTTTGAGGTGCAGATCCAGAAGCATGTGTCGCCTGAGCACGCGCCGACGAGCAGGGCGGTATTCTACTTTGTCGTCGCGCTGCCCGTTGCCCTGGCGGGCATGTTCAGCCTATTTGCCTCGTTTGGCAGCTCGGCTCGTTTGATGGCTCTGGCACTGTGCTGCTCACTGGCATTGACATATAGCAGTATAGTCATGTTTCACCGGCTGCACCGACGTACCCGGCGGCTGAGTACATCGATCTTTGTGATTGGTCTGATCGCGGCGACTGTGGGCAGTTTTCTGGTCTTTTGCCTGGAGATTGTGCTCGTTCCAGACATTGCCACGGGCGGGCATCCGCAGTTGAGCACCAGGATGACCAGCGCGATTATTATGTGCTACGGCTTGACGCTGGAGGGGCTGGCGCTGTGGTAGAAATTTGTGAACTATTACCGGGATACATCCGCTAAAACATGGTAAAATTGCGAGAAAAATATCAGGAGTGCGGTAATAATGGGATCCATTTACGAAGCGCTTTCGGGTAAGCCTGGACCATCAGAAGGGGATCAACCCCAAGAGGGAAAGCAAGGGCAGGGGGATAGTTCCTTTGGCCTTCCTAACATGGTGAGGGAAGTAAAAGCCGGGCAAGGGGAAGTCAAGAATGAGGAGGTTGCAGGGGTTCTGAGGCAGCATGACAAACAGTTGGGAACGCTGCAGCAGGAGCGTGCAGAAGGCACCAAGAATGCCCTTGAGAATG
>JAFMRP010000038.1 GCA_017354095.1 Ktedonobacteraceae bacterium | reverse complement strand
GGCCAGCAGTGTCGACAGATATACGTAGATCGTAAGCCATCGCCGGTAAAATGCCGGCGATGACCAGACCATCAGTACCAATCGCGAAGGTTCCCAGCGCCAATACCAGAATACGAAAGCGCATTACTTTGATTTCCTTTCAAAGGGCTACATAGAGAGGTATATTGTCGTGAGAAAGCGTCGATGCTTTTCCTGCCATTGTTCCATTGTTCGAATATCATAGAACAATGGAATTGTAACACCGAAAATGCTATAATGCAAGGTATGAGGAAACAACATCACCCGGCGCGTGATGACATTGCCCTACCGGATGTGCTCTATGCTTTGAGTGATCCTACGCGATTGCAGGTTGTCAGAGCGCTGGCGGTGACAGAGGAAGAATTATCGTGCAGTTGTCTGGGCGTTGATGTGGCGAAATCGACGCTTTCTCACCATGCCAAAGTGCTACGCGAGTGTGGTATTACCTATACACGCAATGAGGGTACGCGTAGTTTTCTCTCGCTGCGCCGCACAGACCTGGATGCTCGTTTTCCAGGTTTGCTGGATGCGATTGTGCAGGCCAGTGAATCCGCGGATGAGAAGCGGGACGAATGAGCATGGTTGTTACACCTTTACAGCAACTGATCATTGAGCGCATACGCCGCGAGGGTCCAATCACCTTTGCGGATTATATGCGTATGGCTCTTTATGAGCCGGGACATGGTTATTATGTGAGTGGACCAGCCAGAATGGGTTGGGAGGGCGATTATTTTACCAGCAGCGATGTAGCGAGCTTTTTCGCTCATTGTGTAGGCCGGCAGTTGTACCAGTTGTGGGTGCTGATGAAGCGACCCGCACCCTTTGTGGTACTGGAGCAAGGAGCGGGACGCGCCAACCTGGCACGTGGCGTGCGCGAGTGGGCCGAACCGGAAGCCCCTGACCTCTATACCGCGCTCGACTATCGCAGTGCCGATATCCGGCTCGGCCAGGATGCGCTTTTTTCCAACGAGCAAGCAGTGCCCCCACATGTGTTGATCTCGAACGAACTGGTGGATGCCTTCCCCGTCCATATTGTTCAGACACGCCAATCGAGACTATATGAAGTGTATGTCGCAGAGCAGGAGGGGCAGCTACACGAGGTACTGGACGAGCCATCCAGCTCGGATGTAGCTGGTTACCTGGAGCGTTACCATATTCCCTGGGCCGAATTTGGCGATAACTGGCGCGCAGAGATCAACCTGGACGCGTTGAGCTGGATTATGCAGTCGGCCCGGCTGCTGATGGGCTGTGGGCCACGCAAGCGGCGCGGTTTTCTGATCGCGATTGATTACGGTGAGCGGGCTTCTGAGCTCTACACAATCAACCGCAGGCACGGCACGCTGGCCTGCTATTACAAACACCAGTTGACAGAGCGGCCCCTGGCGCGGCCTGGCGCGCAGGATCTAACCGCGCATGTTAATTTCACAGCGCTAATCGACGAGGGACGCAGAGCCGGGCTGCGCCTGCATGCTTTTACAACGCAGCGAGCATGGCTCACGGAGATGGGAATTTATGACGAGCTGGAGCGTATACGCAAGCGTGATTTCGCCGTGCTGGATAGCGAGCGCGCCAGCGACAGGGGCCAGATAGCACTGCTGCAATGGTACAATCTGCGCCAGCGCGTGACCACGTTGACCGATCCAGGCGGACTGGGAAGCTTCAAAGTGCTGATAATGAAGCGCTAGGATGCCGCAGGTGGATGGGGGCCATGTGTGGCGTATTCCCTGGCAAGGATATAGCGCTGGATGGCATCATCGTCGGTCAGGCCCTGAGCGATAGCCTCTTCCTCCCACTGGATTATCTCGTATTTGTTGAGGAAGAGCCGCCAGCCGCAAAGGATATTACGCTTTTTGAACTCGATGGGCGTTTCTTCCTCCTGTTTTCGCTTCACATATTCACTAACAACATAGTCCTCGGCATACCAGGGTGTTGTTAAAATAAATGCGGGATCATGTACCCACTGTGGACAAGGGACATGGTAACGACCACAGAGAAATTCGACGGAAGCAGCGCAGAAAGCCCGCCAGCGCCATTTATACTTGGTGAGTGGTCCGACCGTTACAAGAGGATCACAGATGAGAACCTCCCGGTTATCTTTATCGTTGCCATACCAGTCATTCATAAAGTTACCAAGAGCCGTCCAGGGCCGCACGCCTCGACAAATGAGGGTATAGACGTAGGCCATGGTAAATCGTGGGTCATTCTTCCACATAATGCACTCCTTTCTGCCTTTTTAGTGTAGGCGTGTGAGACGTAGGCCGAGGGCGCGACAGGGCAACCTCAAGGGCCCCAACCCTCCTTATTCCGACCACCAACGACGCTAGCGCGTCTACGAACGACGTTCGTCAGGTGATCGGAGCGGTAGCACCACTCCTCACCGCCCCTTGCCCTTACAGATCCGACGCCGCCATTCCTCGATTTTTTCTCATAAGTCTTGCCCTTCTGCATTAGCAATCCAAATTGGTTTCTGATGATGGGAACCATCGATGAAGCTTTGTGCTTATGTCAAAGTAAGCTTGATTAGCCTGATCGGGCATATAGTGATCGATAAGTGCCTGTGCCTGCTCTCGCGTTTGTATTCCCAGGCAATCAAAAAGGTAACTGATATCGGCCCTATCTTTTGGGCGATTAATGCGCAGCTTTAAGAACAGGATATAGTCGGCTGGGGGTGCGTAGATTTCAACGATGCCGAAGGTGCGCCAGAGGGAGCCGCGGGGAACGCCACCGGTCACTTTGACATGGCGCTCGGGCAGCGTTTGCAGCCAGGTGTGTCTCAGGCCCTGCTCCCTGGCAATCTCCTGCGCAATTTCATAGACGTGACCGGGGAAAGGCGGGACAGTATCCGGCCATGTGCGATCAAGGGGATAGAGGTCTACATCCCTTGTGATACGTTGTATATCATGCTGAGTGAGCATATAGCCTCCGCCAATCAGCAGCATATGCACGGTTACCGGATAGCGTCTCTGCGCGAACTTCTGGCCGAATACCTGAAGCAGTTGTTCGATATCATGTCGAGTCAGCTCTTTTTCGTCATTTTCTCGCATTACATTTCCTCTCTTCCACAGACCAATGACCACTAGAAAATGGAGTAGAGCAGATTAGAGCTTTGTCCAATCGCGACTAATTTATTGTAAACTTATCTTGTACACAGGAATATTATTGTTTACTTGTATTTAGCATATCTGCATGCAAGATAGCATGGAATAGCAGGTAGTGTCAAGGGGAATTTTTTCGCCGCCTGCATGGCATAAATAAAGAAAAAAGGAAGTACTCCAGTACTTGTCAGGTTGAGGATCAGTCAAAAACCTTGTAAAGAAGAGAATGAAGCCGCTGGCGCGGCTTTAGCCTATAGCGTATCTACCTCATCACAAAGTCCTCACAATCTCCAGCAGGCCGCGCCAGCGGCTTTTTTTATTGTCCTGAGTCTGGCATGTACTGATATTGCCAGATATGTCTATTTCCTGTAAAGTAGTGTTGGCACCAATCTATAGCAGAAAGGAAGCCACTTTGCATGGCGGGTTTTCTCGTGCGCTGCTTGCTCTTTCTCAGCTCGTACTTTCCACTGCTGGTCATCTTTGGCATCCTCTTAATCGGGAAGCACAGCGATTGGGCGATAGCGCTGTTAATCATCGGGCTATTGAGCGTGACTTTTATGGCGCTTTACCTGGCGGTGAACCGGCGCATCTTGACGGTCATCCACGATACCGTGACCAGCTATCAGAAGCACGATGCAGATGTGATGGGTTATATCGCTTCCTATCTCATTCCCTTTGTGACGTTTCCGACCGATGATCCGCAGCAGATGGCAGCGCTGTTTGTTTTTGCCAGTGTTTTGCTCGTCGTTTATGTAAATTCCAATATGATCTACATTAATCCGATGCTCAATCTTTTCGGCTACCACCTTTATGAAGTGGAGATTGAGCATAGCGCGCTTTCGCACTATTACATTGCACGAAAACGGGTCGTGCGCAACGAAGCTATTCATTTTGTGCGTCTGAGCGACGACATTTTTCTAGAAAAGTGAGAGACGCTACATGCTAGGAGGAAATACTGAGCCGGCAACGGTGCTCGCGACGATCTTCAATCTCGACGTAAAAACCTGCAATATCGCGGTCTGTCTGGCCTCGACAGTCCAGTCCGAGGAGATTCCGCAATATCGTTACCTTAACATCACGCAGCAACTGATGGATGAATTTCGGAGCGCCATAGCCACCGGTATCGAGCGCTATAAGCGGGAGTGGTACAAGCACGAGCTGCTACTTTATGACTTCAGCCTGGATTCGGTAGTGCAGGCGCATGAAATTGAGTACCTGGACCTGTCCACAACATCCGGCATTGTCGAGCAGATGGCGCCGCTGGCGGCTTACCAGGATATTCCCACCTTCCAGCAGGACGAGACGACCTTTACCAGGGGTCTCTCCTTTTACGTGGCTATCCTGCAGCCGACCCACGGCCAGCCCATCTATGTTTTACATAAGTATACGGTGAAGAAATTGTTGAGTGAATCAACGCATTTCGGCGTGCATATGCTGAGCGGCCAGCAGGTGTATGGCAAGGTCAATGAGCCAATCTTCCTTTTTGACCGCCTGGTTGATTGTGTCTGCCAGGGAGATCATATGTTCATTCTGCAAAAAAAGAACTTTTATGATATCTTCCGGTATAGCGACGACTTGAAGCGTAACGCGCAGAAGATCCTCGACATCATCGCGCAAAAGGATCTTATCCACGGCTTCGAGCGTTTCGCCGAAGATTGCGCACGCGATCCAGCCAAGTTGCGTAAGCTGAAGCACATCTCGACCCAGGCCTACCTCAATCACCTGAGCATCGAGGATATGAAGAAAGTAATCAGGCGCAACCACCTGAAGATACGAGTGATTAAGGTCGATGGCAAAGAGAAGGTGCATTATGAGCCAGAGCGGGATCGCTGGGAATTGATCAACCTCCTCAGCGATGCATACCTTGACTCGCCGATGACGACCCAGACCTACCAGGCGCAGCACAAACGGCCATTTCCCAGGCCAAGGTAGGCAGGAGCTTACTTCTGACCGTTATCGTTGTGATATTCGCGCCCACGCCAGTCTACGCCTGTGCGCGTTAGAATGCGCCAGGTTGACTGCCCAAGGATGCCGGTGAAGATCGCGCCGCCCAGCCAGTGGGTTAGTGCGTAATACCAAGGCGCGCCCGTCTGCCTGTTGAGCCAGATACGATAGGGGAACAGTATAGCAAGTTCCAGAGCCGTAGCAGTGGCGGCCTCGCGCGGACGGATGCCCCATTTGCGCCTGCCCAGCAGCGGCAGCAGGAAAGGGACAATGGTAATCATCGGCAGGCCAATTAGCTGTAACAGGACAAAGAGCAGGCCACCGCGATTGCCCAGATAGGCATTTTTGCGCCAGCCGCGCCAGATTTCGTCGAAATTGCGATACATACGTACAGTAACGAGCCCGCCCCCATCGACGAAACGCAGGCGGAAACCCTGGTGTTTGACCAGATAGGCCAGGTCACGATCATCCAGCAGTGTAGCACGCATCTCGGGCCGAGCGTAGCCGCCGAGCGTGTCATAGACTTCGTGCTTGATGAGGATATACTGGCCACCCGCGATGGCGACCGGGCTGGTGGGATCATTGACCTGCCGTGGTGGGTAAAGCATACTGATACCCATGAGAGCCACCGGGATCAAGGTTTTATCCCAAAAGAGCGGTAGTTCCTGGGCCGCACTCATAGAGAACAGGTCAAGCTGTTCTGCCTGGGCATGGGCGAGAGCCGAACGCAGAGCGACAGGAGCGTGCCAGGTATCGGCATCCGTGAAGAGCAGCCAATCGCCGCTGGCCTCCTGAGTTCCGCTGTGAATGGCATGGGGCTTGCCAGCCCAGCCCGGCGGCAACTCGTGCAGGTGCAGCACCTTGAGGCGCTGCCGATGGGGATGCCTGGCACCGATATCGGCAAGGATGGAGGCGGTAGCATCAGTTGAGCAATCGTCCACGACGATAACCTCGTAGTTATCGTAATCCTGCTCCAGTAGAGACTCGACACAGCGGCGGATATTCAGTTCTTCATCGCGAGCGGGCAGAATGATGGAGACCCTGGCGATGGGAACCGCGCCAGGGGAGGTATCGGGATCGAGGGGTTTGACCCGATCTTCTTTGCTGGGCAGAGTGCGGAGCCAGAGGCCCAGGTAGAAGCCGATGACGCCAATGACGTGTGACCAGAGGAAGAAGCGTAACAGGCGTTGCCACCAGAGATATTTATGCATGATGATCCTTTGACCAGTTGTTATTTTGCTACTCTCCAGATTATAGCAACGGCGTGCCAGGGGGAACAAATCTACCCAATTCGAGCTTTGCCGTTTTTCCGAAGAGCAACAAGAATTTGCTGAGGTGTAAGTTTTCCTATATTTCCAGATAAAAGGATTAAGATGTATGTTAATTGTTCAGAATCACCGGACAGGTCTGGAGAAGCTACAAAGGCAGTTTGAAGGCGCAACTATTCTCGACGTTACGTCAAAGGGGGAGGAGCCATGGGTACGCTTTAGCCCGTTTTATCCGCATGGCAATATACCGGTTCCATTCTCGCCCGGCTGGTTCAGCGCGAGCGTGGAGGGTGTCTGGCAAGGCTTGAAAGTGTTCGAACACGCGGGTATAGACACCACAAAATTTCAGATCGTCACCATGCGCGGATTGAAGCGCAGCGCTCGAACGCTGGGACAGGTGCTCGGCCACCAGCGCGGCGCAGGAGAAAAGCTACTCACCTATGCCGAGGCACGCCAGGTTATTTATCTGCCGACCTATCGCTGGGTGCTTGATCACTACATGCAGCAGGAACTCGAACAACTGCGGGATCTTGCTCTGAATGGTACAGTTGTGCTACGGGATTATGAAACGAATTGCGACCTCAACGATTTACGACGGCCACTTTCGCATGCCGGACTGATCAAACTGTACCTGGAAGACCGGTGGCCAGTTCAGCCTTTTTCAGGGGAAAAGTGATGGGTTATGTAGACCGCTGCAGCTAAAAGTGCTACACTACTGACAGTATAGATCATCGTAACTGCTACCGAAAAAAGAGAGACCCTTACATTATTTCGCAAAGAGTAGATATGCGACAGCGACGATTATTATTAGTAGTGCCAGCGCTGATTTTAAGCCTGCTTCTCTGTGGTAGCCTGGCAGGGGTTGCGCACGCGCAATCATTCGTGATTGGGTCCGACCCCGTTGATGGCACAACGATTGCGAGTGTGCCAACAAAAATACGCATCTTTTTTAATGCGCCTATCAGTTCGCTTAGTTCGGCGCATGTTTACTCTGTGCAGAATGGCAAGCTGGTCGATGTCACAGCCGCGCCCAGTCAGATTGCAGCTGGCAACTCGCGCGAGCTTGATACACCGTTGAAGAATCCGGCCTCGCTGCCGTCGGGCAGCTATCAGGTAAACTGGACGGCGCTCTCGAATGATGACGGGCGTACGACATACGGTATTATCGGATTTAATGTAGGTTTTTCAAGCACGGGCCTCTCTGGTGTAGCCAAGCTCGGACCAAGCACCAGCAATGCGCTGGACGGTCCCAACGGCATACGCACCCTTACGCCCCTGAGGGGACTGCTCATCTTCTGGGACTGGCTGGCCCGCCTGGCTCTGGTGCTGTGGATAGGCATACTAGCCCTGGAATTGCTGCTCGCTCACAGTTCGGGGCGCATAGGACAGGCAGTACATACGGCCACGCTGCTGGAACGCGCGCACAAGCAGACACGCAACCTGCAGTGGCTCTGCCTGCTCGGGCTATTTTTCAGCGAAATCGTCGCGCTCTCGCTGCGCGTTATCCAGCTCACTGAGCAGCTGCAGCGCGACACCTTCAGTCCTGAGGTGCTACTCGGAGTACTTTCCAGTTCTCGTTATGGCATACTCTGGATCGCGTGCCTGCTGATCATCGCGATCATTATGCTGCTTCTCTATCGCAAGAGTCGCGCGCAGAACAAGCCAACAGAGCCGGAACCGGCGCAACTGCTGGTAACCGAATCCGGGCCGCTGCGCCAGTTTGTGACAGGCGAGATCGGAGCGGTCACCACGGCCAACCTGACCAGAGACCGCGTTAAGCACGAGGAGAAAGCGCCGCGTGTAGTAGCGCCTCATTACAACTGGTTCTGGCTGCTTTTAACCGGGCTGCTGGTATTCACTTATGCATTCACTGGTGGTATCACCAACGCGATGGAGCCGCATGCCAGCGCGATTGTCTTTGCCTGGATTCAGCTCGTGGCGCAAGGGCTCTGGTTTGGCGGGCTGGCCTACTTTGGTTTTGTGCTGCTGCCACTTTTACGAGCCAGTGAGCGAGATCAGCACGCGGAGGCACTGGCGCTCCTGCTGCGCCGCGTGGCACCGCTACTGCTCTGCGCAATGGGCATGCTCATCGTCAGCAATCTATTCTTGAGTGAGGCTGGCATCTATGATATTCAGCAACTCGTTAATGATGCCTATGGTCGCACACTGCTAGTACAGCTGCTGATCACTATACTACTGCTGCTCGTGAACAGCTATGTGCTGTTCATTTTGCGCCCGCGCCTGACGCGCCAGGCGCTGCTGCTGCCGGTAGTGGGCAGCGAGATGCCAGCCCGGCGTGCTCGCCAATCGGCGCTGGAGCACTCCGAGCGCCGGCTGAGGCAATCCACGACCATGCAGGCCTGGCTGGGCGCGGGGGTGTTGCTCTGTGCATCACTCATGATATTCTTCGCGCCACCCATTGCTTTTCCTGACGTCACCTACAGCAATCCTCCGGCAACTGGCGGTACGAGTATTCGTATGCAGACAAAGCAGGTTGGAGACCTCTCGGTGACACTGATGGTGCTGCCCGGCAAAGTGAATCCGACCAATACGATTATTCTAACTATTGTCGACCAGAGCGGGCAGCCGGTCACCGATGCCGATGTGAAGTTGACCGTTAACATGGCGGTGATGGATATGGGTACGCGCTCAACCTCGATCAAAGGGGGCAACGCCGTTTATACAGCGGTGCTGGATCGTGGATTTGACATGCAGGGTCTGTGGACAATTGATGCGAGCATTGAAAGGCCTGGCAAACCATCCCTGCAGGAGACATTCCAGGTGCAGATTGAGGCCAAGTAACTGATGAAAGCTGGGGCGCTGCCCCAGACCCCGGCAGGGACAGCGTCCCAGCACCCTGCCAGGGACGCTAGTCCCTGGCCCCCATTCTCGTCCTTTATGACTGTTGCGATGCGCGGTGTTCGCGAGCACGCTGGTAGTAGCGTTCAGCGCTGGCGGCCAGTTCAGCGCGCTCGGACTGGCTTAACTCACGCACGATCCTGGCGGGCAGGCCCAGAGCCAGACTGCCAGCGGGGATGGCCTTATGCTCGCTGACCAGCGCGCAGGAACCGATGATCGTTTCGGGCGCGATAGTGGCATGTGAGAGGACGACAGCGTTCATGCCAACCAGCACCCGGTTCTCCAGCGTCGCGCCATGCACAACGGCATTGTGGCCGATAGTACACTCGTCGCCAATGGTCAGGGGAGCATCGGCATCCACATGCAGGGTACAATTGTCCTGGATATTCGTGCGGCGTCCGATGACAATCGGAGCGATATCACCGCGAATGACGGTATTGTACCCGATGCTTGAACCAGAGTGGATGGTCACATTGCCAATGACCATAGCTCCGGGCGCGATGAAGACATCGTCAGCGATGGACGGCCAGATTCCCTGATAAGGCAGTACCGGCATGGGTCCCTCCTTTGATTCCGTGCTAGGGGACCACGCGCTTGATGGCCCACACGATCTCGTCCAGCCGCTGGTTGTAATGGGAAGCGGCGGGATCGAAGCTATTGATCACGACGCGCTGGTATTCGCCTCCCGCGGCGTGGATATATTCTTTGTTGTTCAGCGCCATCCCGACATGCGTAATGGCTTTGGAGCCAAAGAAGATCAGGTCGCCGATGCGCATCTCCTCGCGTGTCACGCTGTGGGGCAGCGCATCATGCTGCTGATCGGCGTCCCGAGGAATGATGGAGCCACCCATACGATAGCAGAGCTGGACAAAGCCGCTGCAATCGATGCCTTCAAAGCTGGTGCCGCCCCAGAGATAGGGAACGCCCAGGAAAGAGCGTGCATGGTCCGTGATGAACTGAAGGGGAGCGGTGGGATAGGGCTGCTCAAGGCGGCGGATCGAGGCGGCGGAACGTGCAACCCAGGCCGTCGCATCTCCCGGAAGCGCAACCTGCAAGCGAGCCGTCTGTGTCGAGTCGAGCAGAGGTAAGGCGGAAGAGAGATAGACCTTGCCAAGCTGCTCGTTGCCAGTGGCCTCAGCATACAGTTCCGTGCGAGTGCTTGTGATGACAGCGGCCAGGTCGAGCGGGGTAGAGCAGTGTTCGCCCACCCGGGTAAAGCCCTTCACGGGTGGCTCAGCCAGTTCAGCGGTGCGCACCCAGCCCTCGTAGTCTGAGAGCGTAACATGGGTCCATTCACCAGAGGTCTGGCCACAGATAGCGCTTCTGTTCAGCAGGGCCTGAGTAACGAGTTCGGATGTTGGATCAGGGTCCCGGCGCACATCCGCGACGCCGACGGCAACAGCGTAAGTAACCAACGTGTATGCTCCCTCAAAAATAGATGGGCGGACCCTGGCAGGGCGGGTCCGCATATGTTCACTTTAGCGCAGGGCGTTGCTCATCACAAACATGAGATTGGCCGGACGCTCGGCCATGCGGCGCATCAGGTAGGGATACCATTGTGAGCCATAGGGTACGTAGACACGCATATTATAACCGCGCGCGACCAGTTGTTCCTGCAGATCGCGCCGAATGCCATAGAGCATTTGAAACTCGAACGAGCGCTTATCAATGCCTTGATTGCGTACGAACGCAGTAGCGGCCTCTATAATATGTTCGTCATGAGTAGCGATGGCCGGAAAATTTCCGCGAGCCAGCAACATAGACATTAGCTGGATATAGTTGCGATCGACCTCGCCCTTATGCTGAAAAGCGATCGATTGCGGTTCTTTGTATGCCCCTTTCACCAGGCGTACGCGGACACCTTCATCAATAAGCTGCTCAACGTCTTTTTTGCTACGATAGAGATATGATTGGATCACCGTGCCAACGCTCGCGAACCGCCTATGCATGTGTATGGTTGTCTCAACCGTCTGCTCGGTGTAGGCCGAGCCCTCCATATCGATGCAGACAAAGATGGATGTCTCCTGTGCATGCTCCAGAATGGCTTCGAGATTGCGCTCGCACAGGGATTTAGAGATATCCAATCCAAGCGCCGTCAATTTAATTGATATATTGGCCTCAACGCCTGTCTGTTTGATCAGTTTGAGAGCGGTGATATAGTTTTGTGCGGAGGCTTCGGCCTCCTGTGTATCTGATACGTTCTCGCCCAGGAAATCGAGCGCGACCTGAATATCGCGTTGATTGAGTGTGCGCGTAGCCTGAATAGCCTCATCCAGTTCCTCGCCCGCCACGAAGCGGCGTGAGATGCCTCGTGTGGCTTTATTGTGGATTACGAAATTCCGCATACGTTGATTCTGGGAGAGATACAGCAACGTATCTTTGAGCACCATAGTAACAGGTTACCTCCTTCTGCTTAACAACGCTGTTAGCCCTGATAGAGAGCAGCGCTGCTCTCTACCGGTGTTAAAAGGGTTGTGCCTGGCAGGCAGCTTTCTTACTAATGAGTATACATCCTCACGCGGTGACGAAACAATAGGATCAGCTGGTCAGGGTTCCTGCGCATGGTGGTTACCGATGCGATCCCATAGGCCCAGACGGATGAGTTCATTGCGTGCCTCGAAGCCAAACCATTCGGGGTCCATGTCGCGTCCATAACGAATGACCAGGCCACGTAACATCTCGATCTGCTCGGATTTTACGGCCATATCTCGTTCGAAGGGAATATGTTGTGCCAGTTGTTCGATTGCTTGCCGGTTGTACCAGGATTTCTGCGACTCAGCCATGAGTGTTCAGCTTTCTGTACACTATTTTTCCTGTTAAATAAGCAGCTTGCGGCAGCACGAGGAGAGGACGCGCAGGGGAACGTCGGTTCTCTGGCCTCTCGCCATGATGCTCTCCAATCGAATAGAATGGTAGAGTGCCTATGCTCGGCTCTATTAAGATGGTAGCACCTGGTCAGGCAGTATTCAAGATAAGAGTCACGCGCCGTGCGGGAACCATGAAACAGATTTATACAAGTTGCGACAGAAGCCAGGTGTAGCCATTTTTCCCCATTTTAGGGAAATTTTCTTGATTACCGAGGATATCAATGTTAGTGTGGGAGAGAATGAAATATGTCAAGATGTGTAAGGTAGGCGAAGCAGATGTTATGTAGTTATTGTAACGCGAATCGGTCGGACAACGAGGCGCCATGCCAGAATTGTGGGGCGCCTTCTCCTCTGCTGGGTCAGGCCGCGAGCGGCGCAACCTGGAATAACAGCGCGCAGCCAGGGTGGGGTAATTTTTCTGCCACAAACCAATGGGGTCAGGCCACGAACCAATGGGATCAGGGCGCAAACCAATGGGACCAGGTGCCACAGCTCTCATTTGAGGACCAGGCAACGGCCTTCGCGCCACCCGGACAAGATGCGATGGCGTACCAGCAGATGCAGCAAGCGGGAGTGAGTGAGCAGAGGTCGCTTGTGCCAGTATCTTCTTATCAGGGCGGTATGGGATTGCAGCCAGCAGTGCCGCAGGAACAAGCGCTGCCTATTATTCAATCTCCTTCGTTGGAGCAGATGCTGCCGGCACTGCCAGAAGATTCGACGTATGTGCCGCCCATGTATACAAAGCCGCGGCCCATCATTCCGCGTTATCGTATCATCAGCGGCTTGATCAGTGTGATCATCGTTTCGCTACTGGCCTGCGGAGGTCTGGGCTTCTACGCGAAAAACAGCGGCATGCTACATAATCTGCGTGTCTGGGCAGCGGGTGGCACGCCGCAATCCCTGCAGGCAGTCAAGGACAAAACCCTGCCAGATCCCAAAACCGTCCCCATCAAAGGGCCGGCATTCAGCAGTATTCCAGTGGCCACAACCACTTCTAGCATTAATACGAAAACAAACGCGCCGCTGAACCAGGATAGAATATTTAAGCCCGGGCAGCCTTTCTACCTTACATTCACAGTCCCACATCCCAGCAAGCAGGGAACGGTCACGGTCAAGTGGTATACCGATGACAAGCTCTTTCTGACAACTCCAGCGGTAGTAAAGCCCACAAAGGATGATTGGAAGTCAGCTGTCAAGATAGCGTATAACGAGGCAGCAGAGGGCAAGGTAGAAATTTACTGGAATGGTAAAATGGCCCAGACATTGTTTTTTGTCGTGCGGCCATAAACGGTAGCAAAAAGAGGCGCGAATCACCCGGTTCGCGCCTCTTTTTGCTATGTCTATTTACACTGGGTATCAACGTTCACGTCGCCAAAGACCTGCACCTGGCAGGCGAGGCGCATATTCGGATTCTTCTTCTTGCGATCTTTTCCCAGCCAGAATTTCTCCATAAAGGTCAGCGGGTTGGTGTTTTCCGCGGGTGAGACGGCCACGCGATCGGTACCGCACAGGCCGTTACCATGGCAATTCGCGAATTTCCAGATACCGCAGTAGACAGGCACATCATTTTCCAGCCCAGGATAGCGTACGCTGTCACCTTCCGGCACGTCGACGCGAACATTTTCACGTACAAAAAAAATAGTCGGCACGACACAATCCTCCGAAGTATTGTAGTCCAGCAGGACATATCCAGGGGACTGCTTTCCCCTGTCAGAATATAG
>JAFMRP010001464.1 GCA_017354095.1 Ktedonobacteraceae bacterium | reverse complement strand
CCTGCGTGAGCTCCTACGCCCCGTTCCTGAGCACGTTCTCCCCCGTGGCTGGCGGCTGTCCTCCTATCACAGCCTATTGGGTGACGGAACGTCTGGCAAGGAGTGGTCGGCGTCTGCAGCGCGTTGGTCTCGTGTGACAATGAAGCAGTTGCAGGCTCGCCAGGTTGGGCAGTGGACGCGCCAAGCACGGGACAGACCTCCAACTCAGCTTGCTTCTTCAACCGCGCTCGCGTTGCTGGGATTGAGGCTCTCGCGCCACCAGTACCGGTTGATGGAACTCCTGCTGAGCCATCCCTTGCTCTCCAGCACCAATCTGGCAGCGTTGCTCAGCGTGCAGGAATCGTCAGTGCGCCAATATCTTTCGGAAATGCGCTCGCTGTATTGTCTGGAAACGGAGTATCTCGCAGCGGACGCGACCACGCCACGGTGGCGGCTCTCCTCGCACGGGCTGCGGTTGTTGGCCTTGCGCTATCGTCTCTCCTTGAGAGCCATCGCCACGCGACATGAGGAGTACGAGCATCCGTATCCGGTGTATGTCCAGAAAGGATTAGAGCATCTGCGCCGCAACGCTGCGCACACCATCGGCGTCTATGCCTTTTTTACCCGACTGGCCACTGATGCGGCATCGCCACAGCATCGGCTGCTCTGGTGGGAAACGGGCTATGCTCGGGAACAGGCATACTATGCCTTTTCGCGACCCGCCTGGACATGGGAAAAACCGCATGGAATAGGAGAGTATCAGATAGGAACGCAGCGGGTACGCTTCTGGTTCGAATGGCAAGACTCCTGGAACTCCTGGCAGTATATTCAAAGCCTTCTGACAGGGTATGCGACCTACATTCGTTCTGCCGAATGGAGGAGGGAGGGCTACGTACTTCCCGTGCTGCTGCTGGTCTGTCCAGATGGAGTGCGAGAACGACACATGCAACAGATCGTCCGAGACGCGCTCGGCCTGTTGCACCCCACTCCTCTCATCCTTACCACTACGGTGGAAATGTTCAACACATGCGGTCCTCTGGCCGCTATCTGGCAACTGGTGTCTTTCATGAGCAAAGATGCCTCCACTCCCATCAGACGAGTGTTTTACGATATGAGTATGGAAGGGAACATACGGCCTCCTCTCGACCGAGGCGGATAGCTGTTCCTCACAGCCGGGGCCACTCATTGTTGATGAGAGGGATGATGCCATCTTTTGTTGAAAAAGCTTGTAGAGATGACGAAGGACTGGTTCATACCAAGATTTTATCCTGCTGCCATGAAGATATGTTCCCAATGGAGTTGGACACCATCCCGGATTGTGTGTAGAGACGAGAGAGAAGCAAGCAAGTAAAGAAGCAAGACGGAAAATGTCCTGTTGGCACGATCTGAAGAAACAGCAACAGGTAGGACAAGCACGTGAAATCATGAGGAAACCAGCTGTGTGAAGCCCTGCTATTACACAAGAACATCAGTAAACAACACCTCCCTCTGTCCCACCCTTTCTGGCTGGTTACTTCTTGACCAAAAACGATCAGTCGTTTGTTTTAGCCGACCGGAATCTTGGGCACACGGATTCCTTGCATGACTGCCCAAACAATGGTCGGGCAACTCGTTTCTGTCGTGAAGGCATCAATTTGGTCAGTGCGCTGCCGGACATTACTAAAGAAACTTTCAATGGCGTTGGTCGTGCGGATATACCGATGCATGACCTGTGGAAAGGCATAAAATGTTAAGAGATGCTCTTCATCTTCCATCAGGCTGCGTACCGCTTCGGGATACTGCTTCTGGTATTTACCTTTGAAGGCCGCCAATTGGGTGAGAGCCTCCTCTTTCGTTGGTGACTTCCAGATCCCCGTCAACTCGGCTACCACCGCGCTGCGCTCACGCTTGGGAATAGCGCTCATGACATTGCGCTCTTTATGGACCACAC
>JAFMRP010000357.1 GCA_017354095.1 Ktedonobacteraceae bacterium | reverse complement strand
TGGCTTCATACTCAATCCCGAAGTCAGCGAAGAAGAGACGCACACAATTCTCAACCGCGTCGAACAGATCGCCGCTAATCATGGCGGTCAAATTGTAAAAGTCAACCAGTGGGGTCGTCGTCGCCTGGCATACCCGATTGAACGCCACCGCGACGGAAACTACATCTTCATCGATATGATTCTTACGCCGGAAACAGTCGCCGAGCTTGAGCAGATGCTCAAAATTTCAGAAGTGGTCCTGCGCCACATGATGAAACGCCGCGATCCCAAAGCGGTCCAGAAGGAACGCGAAGAGCGTGCTGAGCGTGAAGCTCGTGCAGAGGCCGCAGCGGCGGCTGCGGCTGCGGCTGCAGCGGCAGCACCTGAAGCCACTGAAGAAGAGCCTGCCACAACCTCAGAACAGCCCGCTGAAGAAGAGCCTGCTCCGGCTCCAGAACAGCCTGCTGAGGAGCCGGAAGTCTCTACTGAAGAGGCCCCTGAGGTGCCACCGGCCACCGAAGAATCTCACACCATTGAAGCCTGAAAAACCGTTCCGGTTGCGTTCGTTCAATCTCGTCGGGGTAAAGTTTTCGCTCTGAAAGGATGCTAAAGCATGAACAAGATTATGTTGATTGGGAATCTGGGTCGGGACCCCGAAATGAGCTACACCAGCACAGGGAAAGCCGTCACACGCTTCTCCCTCGCCGTCAACCGCCGCTTCAAAGGTGCGGATGGTACGACGGAAGAGACTGAATGGTTCAACATCGTCGCCTGGGAAAGGCTTGCCGAAACCTGCAATAACTACCTGCACAAAGGCACGAAAGTGTTTATCGAAGGCCGTGTGCAGCAGCGCAAGTACACCGACAAGGAAGGCATACAGCGCACCTCCGTCGACGTCGTCGCGACCGACATGGAGATGCTGACTCCCAAGTCCCAGAGCCAGGGCACAGACGACTTTATGAATGCCGACGCGGATCTGGACGACCAACCCTTCTAATTGTTGAAGGAGAAAATCTGTGCAAAGACGCAGTGAAACGACCTCGCCGGGCGCGACAGGGACCGCACCCTCCTCGCCCGCACCTCGCCGTGAGCGGCGTGAAGGCGGCCGCGACCGCTCCTCACGTCGCAAAATCTGCCAGTTCTGCCACGAACATATGCGTGAAATCGATTATAAAGATGTTAATCGCTTCATGAAACGCTTCATTTCAGATCGTGGCAAAATCGAGCCTCGTCGCAAGACAGGCACCTGCGCAAAACACCAGCGCGGCCTGAGCACAGCCATCAAGCAAGCTCGCTTTATGGCCATGCTCCCCTATACTGCGGAACATATGCGCGGCATGTAAACCACACTCCGGCTACCTCTGCAAAATTGCAGAGGTAGCCGGAATACACGTACATACCAGGGATTTGGGCGTTCCCCCATGAAAACGCCCGCGACATCGGTACACATCTATTGCAACTCTCGAAAGGAGGAGCGGCGCTCCTCCCGATCCCTGCACAGGGGAAGGGCTCCGCGCCGCAGATGTCTGATGAAAAGTCAAACGGCGCGCAAGCCTGACCATCAGCGCTCAGCGCGCTCAAACAAATCCAAAAATTATATCAAACAGACAGCCCACGTCGAAGCTCGTCGCGACGGCAAACCTCTTATCTTTGGATGGGGCGCTCACCTCTCGGTTCGTGAGAAAAACCAGATCAAACAACGTGCGGTCTGGGTTACTACCATCTTCATCGCCCTCATTATCCTGTTCACCATCGTTGCCTTCTGGATCAACATCAACGTCATTACTCCCAATCGCGCCATCACTACCGTCAATGGCCAGGCTATCCCACAGTCTGATTACCGCAAACTGCTGGCCCTCAAAGCCCAGATAGAGCAGAATAACCTCAAAGGCCCCAATGGCCTCAATGCACAAAGCGACCAGCTACGCAAACAGGTCGCGGAACAACAGTCGGTGGTCGATAACCTCAATAAAAAAATTGAAGGATTGAATAACGACCTCAAGAAGGAGCCAGCTGGCACACCCAAACACGACGATCTGCAGAAACAACTGACACAGGCGCAAAACGATCTCAAAACCGCCAATACCAAGCTCACTGACCTCGGCAATCAGTACAATGAGATGCAGACCAATACGATTCCGCTGGCTCAACAGCGCTATGTCCAGTCCTCCCTGGGCTCGGAGACAGCCCAGTGGCTGCAAGACGACGCGTTGATCCGCCAGTGGCTGGCAGGTCCAGGCAAGGTCGCGCGTTCCCAGGTCGAACCGACAAGCAAGGCTATCACAGACGCCATTAACAAATTTAAAGCGAACCTGCCTAAATCCAGCAGCTACGACAAATTCCTGAGCAACGATCACGTCAGCAACGACGATGTACAGGTTATGATGGCCCTGCTCGTGCGCCGCGATAATATGCAGACCTACCTGGCCAATCAAATCACATCTCCCACCCGCCAGGTCAAAGCTCGCGGCATCACAGTGGCCACGCAGAAAGATGCCGACGCGCTGCTCAAACAGTTGCAGAAGTCGGATGCCGATTTTGCCAAACTGGCCAAGGACAAATCCAGTGATAGCAGCACCAAGGACAAGGGCGGCGAATTCGGCTGGATGGCTCGCGGCCAGTACCTGCAAACCTATGCCGCCAATGCCCAGGCTATCATTGACAACTGGATCTTCGATCCGAGCCGCAAAGTGAATGAACTCAGCCCGGTGCTCTACGAAAATGGCACCTATCATATTATCCAGATTACCGACATTAACCCTTCGCGCGACGTTGACAAAGATACGCTGAACGCGTTGAAAGTCAATGCCCTGAACGCCTGGATGCTGGAACAGAAGGCGCTGCCGACAACCAAAGTAGGCGATATAGATCAGACCATGCTGACCGATCCAAACATCATGCCACCTGATCTGCCACAGTCCGCGCCAGCTCAGCCCACCCCCGCTGGTGGCCTGCCAACTGGCTAGTATATATACACCCACGGGGACGGGGGAATTGCCCAACCTTGACTGGTGGCTCCATGCCAGGCCGGTCATCTGAAAGCGGAGATGCAGGGGGCTGCAAGCCTCCTGCCTTCCCCTTTTCCCCACTGCCTATGATGGCGGACAGAAAAAAATATCAGGAGCCAATGACCACCATTTCAACCGGTAACAATACAATTCAGCTACCCGAGCCACATACACTCCTACAACCTGCTGAACCCATTCAGCAGCTCCTGGAGACTACATCCCTTTACCTTCACATCCCGTTCTGCCACACGCGCTGCTACTACTGCGACTTCAACACGTACGCCGGTATTCTGCCCATGCGCGAGCCGTACGTACGCGCGCTTCTCACCGAAATCGCGCTGGCCGGCCAGGCTGCTCGCCATGCCGATGGCCGCAAACGCCGCTCGCGCACGATCTTCTTCGGCGGCGGCACTCCCAGCCTGCTCAGCGTCTCTCAGATCACTCGCCTGCTCCAGGCCTGCCACGAAGCATTCGATGTCGATGCGGATGCTGAGATCACGCTTGAGGCCAATCCTGGCACCCTCAACGCGGAACAACTGACCGGCATACGCGCCGCGGGCATCAATCGCCTGAGCATGGGCGCACAAAGCTTCGACGCAAAGCTGCTCCAGACCCTGGGACGCATTCATACGCCCGCCGAAATCACTCAGGCCGTTCAGTATGCACGCACTGCCGGCTTCACCTCCATCAACATCGACTTTATGTTCGGCCTGCCAGGACAAACCATGCAGCACTGGCACGATACGCTCGATCAGGCCCTTACGCTGCGCCCCGAACACCTCTCGCTCTATTCGCTGATCGTTGAGGAAGGCACCCCCTTCTACACCTGGGCCCGGGAGGGACGCATCACTCCCGGCGATGAGGACCTGTGCGCCGATATGTACGAGTACGCCGATACGCTCCTGCGCCAAAGAGGCTATATGAACTATGAGATCTCAAACTGGTCGCTGCCCGGCAAACATAGCCGCCACAATCTAACATACTGGCTCAATCTACCCTACATCGGCCTGGGGGCCGGCGCGTACTCGTTCTTTGGCGATGAACGCTATTCCAATGAACGCGATCCCGCAACCTACAACAAAATGCTCCAGGCTGGCCGCTTGCCCAAAGTCGAAAGCGAGACCGTTTCTCGCCAGCAAGCCATGTCTGAAACAGCTTTCCTCGCCCTGCGCACCGCCATGGGCCTGCATCTACCCACCTTTGAGCAGCGCTTCGGCGAACCTTTCGCTCATTTCGCAGGTGACCGCCTGCACACGGTGGAAGAGGCAGGATTGCTAGAGCACAGTACGGACTGGCTTCGCCTGAGTCCACGTGGCCGCTTGCTCGGCAACGAAGTCTTCTTACACTTATTGCCGGATTGACGACAGGCCAATAACTAAAAGGATAGACCTGTGGATACTCTATCTCGTACAACCAGACAGTGGGAGATCTTCCCCCTGCTCTCCAAAAAGCAATTTACTGCCGCGGAGCAAGTGGGCATTACTAATCTCCAGGCACAGCTTCTCCACAACCGCGGCGTTACTACCAGCGCGGAGATGCTCGCGTTCATCAACGCCGATTACCAGGCAACCCACGATCCGCTCACTCTGATCGATATGCCACGCGCTGTCGAACGTATTATGAAGGCACTCAACGAGCGCGAACACATTACTGTCTATGGCGACTACGATGCCGATGGCGTCACTTCTTCCTCGCTACTCTTCCGCGTTCTGCGCTCGCTCAAACATCCTGACACCACGCTCGACTATCACATCCCCCATCGCCTGCGCGACGGCTGTGGCCTTAATCACAGCGCTCTCGACCAGCTAAAAGCACGCGGCACACAATTGATTATCACTACCGACTGCGCCAGCTCGGATGTAGAGCAGGTCGCATACGCCCGCAGCCTGGGCATCGACGTCGTTATCACCGACCATCACCATCCACCACCTGAAATTCCTCGCGCTTACGCGATGGTCAATCCCTGGCGTCCAGAGTGCTCCTACGGCGAGCGCTACCTCTGTGGGGTAGGAATAGCCTTCAAGCTGGCACAGGCCCTCTACCGGGCTTCTAAACGCTCTATAGAGGATGAAATGGATCTCCTCGACCTGGTCGCGATTGGCACTGTCGCCGATATTGCTCCCCTGCTGGGAGAAAACCATACCCTGGTACGGCTCGGCATGCAGCGCCTGAATCAGACCAATAAACCAGGACTGCGTGCGCTCATACGCAGCGCCGGTCTTCAGCCAGGACGCGTCCGCGAACGCGATATCGCCTTTGGCCTGGCACCGCGCATCAATGCCGCTGGCCGCATGCAAGATGCCAGTATCGCCTTCGAACTACTGATCACAGACGACGAGGCCGAGGCCGCAGCGCGCGTCGCTGAACTGGATCTCCTGAATCAATCCCGCCAGCAGGAAACGGAAGAGCTGATGAAGAATGTACGCGAGCAGGCTCGCCTTCAGCCGACCAGGTCCGTCATACTGGTCAGCGGCGACAACTGGCACGAGGGCATCATCGGCCTGGTCGCAGGCAAACTGGCTGAGGAGATCGACAAACCGGTGCTCGTTCTGAGCAATGATCGCGAGACGCTGCTCAGCCGAGGCTCGGCACGCAGCCGCAAAGGCTTCAACATCATCGAGGCTCTGCGCGGCTTCGCCCATCAACTTGAGCGCTACGGCGGTCATTCTCAAGCCGCTGGCTTCACTATCCGCAGCGAGCACATTCAGGACCTTCACGACCATCTCCTGTACTGGAAAGAAAACGGTGGCCCGCTGTCTCCCGCTGTCATC
>JAFMRP010001463.1 GCA_017354095.1 Ktedonobacteraceae bacterium | reverse complement strand
CGACCCTGGCCACTCATATTCACTAAGCGTTCTGCTCATGACGCGTTGATATGCGTCGATCATTGGAAAGCGAGGTGTCCCATCGAAGCACGCACGATGGTTCCGTTGTCGGAGCAGTATCATATGCCTACCCATCTGCTGGTACAGGATGTGTTTACATTCCCCGTTCTTGGTTTTTCTCTGACCATGACCGCACGGGAGGGGTTCGTCCTGCTCGTGGGGTGGAATCTGGCCTTTGTGTGGTGGCGCGATCTGGCCTGGCTCCCGAGTGCCGCTGGCACGACCGGGCTGCTGATGCAGTATGCCATCGTCCTGCTGGTAGCCATTCTGACCCTGATCATCTCCAAGTTCAAACTGGCCGACCGCTACCTGGAGGAGTGGGTAGGCGTGCTCTGGCGTTACGCTCACCTGTCCAGGGTATATTGCTGGCGCAGCGCGCTGCTTCCTGCTGATCCCCTATCGGTCTCTCTTCCTATCATGCATGAGGAGGTGGAATAAATCATGTCCACACGTACACCTTTTGGTGTCTTGCACCGTACGCCACGTCGTCTGGGCAGCGTCCAACAGCGCTTTCTCCAGTTCCAGGCGGTTCGTGATCATCTGTTATGCCTGAGAACGAAGGACGCGGAACGCCCGGCCTATGTGAATGTGTTAGAAGTGAATGGACTGAGTTATGATCTCAAAAGCGAAGAAGAGCAACGGCAGCTCAATACCCTGAACCAGCACTTTTTGGCCTCGCTCGACTTTGACCTGCAAGTGCTCTGGTGTGTGCTGCCGCTGCATGCTGAACCGTATCTCGCATCATTTGTGTGGCCTGCTGAGCATCCAATACCTGCTGAGGAGGACGATACTGATGATAGAGCAGCAGTACGTTCTTCACTCGTCAACCGTGATGCCTGCGCGGAACTGGCAGCTGCCCATGTGAGCGCGATGGAGGCGTTTGGCCAGACGGGCAAGACCTTGCTCACACGCAAAATCTACCTGATCTCTCGCGTGGAGCCGGAGATGGCCCCCCCGCGTCGCTTCTTCCTCACGCTCCGTAAACGATCATCTCAGACCTCTTCGATCCACGAGGCCCTGGAGCGTGCTCGGCAACTGCTGGATGCACGAGCCGAGCATCTGGAGCGTCTACTCAGTAGTATGGGGCTCTCTGCTCGGCGCCTCTCGGGACACGAACTGATCCGATTCGCCGCCACCTGCTTGCAACCGTATCAGGCAATGCAGGCGTCCCTGCCAACGGAGATCCTGGAAGGGTTGGAGCGTCCGGTTGTGCTCCGCGAGGAGGGAGCTACCAAAACGACTCAGCAAGCGCCTTTCTCTCTCGCTGCGAATACCATGGGGAGCACGACGCCCCCTTCTGCACGCCGTTGGAAGCGTCGGAAATCGGTTGCTGCCGTTGAGTCGGCTCCCGCCGATCTGGGAAATCTGACCGATCTGCTGGCGCCGGAGGCGATCACCCTCTCCCCTGATCATCTATGCATTGATGATGAATGGGTACGGGTGCTGGCCGTTCATCGCTTGCCACGAGTGGTCTCGACCGGTTGGCTTCGACCGCTGGCCACGCTTGATGAGCCGCTGATGGTGAGCTATCACCTCCACCCATTGCCAACCAGTGATGTGTTGCCCCGGTTGCAGCGTCGCTACACCGACCATCTTGCCTCTCAATTGGCTGCACGACGGAAAGGCAATGAGGTTGATCCTCACGTCAGGCTGGCTGCCTCCGATCTGGAGCCACTCATCGAGCAGTTGGCCAGTGGTGAAGAACGGATGCTGCAGGTCAGCATGCATGTGCTGATACGTGGCCGCAACAGGCACGAACTGGATACTCGCACGGAGCGTGTACGTGAGGTGCTCCGTGGGATGCTGGTGCAGAGCCGTGTGCCACGTTTTGAGCATGATCTGGCGCTCCTTTC
>JAFMRP010001462.1 GCA_017354095.1 Ktedonobacteraceae bacterium | reverse complement strand
CGCTCGGTGGTATCCTGACCAGGCTACTTGGCCCGGTGATCCTCTTCCCGTTCAGCGGGCTAACGCTCTTCCTGGCAGTTCTGTTTGGGATCGCGCAGCGGGAATTGCGAGATTTATAACCTTGTCAAAAAAACACCGGCAGGCCTGATAAAGAAAACGCTGCTGCGGCAATGTTTCTTTGCCGCAGCTTTGTATATCTCATAGCCTTGACATAAGCAAATTTCCCTGTTACTATTCATTTATACTTAGTAAACTATGCGATATATCGCCCCATTGAATACAGGAGATTTGCCATGCGTAAGAATCGGCTTGACCTGGGACACTTTTCCGATCCCTCGCTGCTGATCCTCTCCAGTCTGCTCAGCGGGCCCAGACATGGCTATGCCATGATGACGGATATCTACGAGTTTAGCGGGACACGTCTGGAGCCGGGCACCCTCTATGGAGCCATCACGCGCCTGGAGCAGCGTGGCTGGATTGAGGCCCTGCCCACCGAAGAACGCCGCCGTCCCTATCGTATCACCGCTGCCGGGCGCTCCGCCCTGAGTGAACAACTCAACGCCTGGAACCGTGTCATAACGACTGGCCTGCAACGCCTTGCTACAACATAGGAATCGTCTCAACATGTGAGGAGATACATCATGCCGTCTGAAGAACGCCGCGCCAGATTCGCAAGCTGCCTGTTATACCTCTATCCACGAACATGGCGACAGCGCTATGAGCCAGAAATGCTGGCGCTGTTAGAACAACACTCAATCTCTCTTATCACGCTGCTCGACCTGCTATTGGGAGCACTCGATGCACAACTTCACTCACCTGGGAAAAAAGAAAGGTTTCTCTTCATGTTTAAAAATGTGCGAGCAACCACCATCACCTTTGCCTGTGCCTTTATCATGTACGTTCTCGCCCAGGCCAGTCTGATCGGGTTGACAACATCACTGGGAGGCCTGGATTTGATACGTGCCACTATACCCTTTCTTTCCATCTACTCAAAAGGCTCGTTCGCCTTCGTCCTCGTCCTCTTGATGAGCAATCTGTTCATCGCTCTCCCCCTGCTCAAGGACGCGCTGATGACAAAAAAGAAAGATGTCGTGCTTCTGGCCTTCGGCTGTCTTCTTGCTATCCCTCTCTGGCCCTGGATCCCGCAAGTGGTCGTTACTATTCTCATGCCCCCTGTTGACCCCCTGCGCAGCCTTTCCACCTTTGCCTCCGCTCTCTACCTTTCAACGCTCCCTCTTTCTACCCTACTGTGGAGTGGGGTGTTTGTAATGACCTGCCTGGTGAAAGCATTGCTGGCAAAGCACCACAAAAAGCAGGCGTCTTTTAGCGTCGGAGCATATATCATCATTCCACTCATCTTGTCGTGTCTTTTGTCCATGCTCTCAGCCTTCTATATATTCTCAGGAAGCGGTGTGCTTCCTGGCCTTTCGGTATGGATCATGTCACTGTTCACGAGCCTTGATGCATCACTCCCCTACTTTCTCAGCGTGGGCGCTTTCACATTGACGCTGAGCAGGAAAGGAACAAATCGGCGCAACGCGTTCACGGCCTTTATCGTTGCCATGGCCTTGACGCTCGTGATGCTCGTGCAAACAGGGTCTGGCGTACTCGTGTTTTTCGCGGGTATCACAGGAGGCCTGAAGCCGGCTGCATCCGGTTTTCTCTGGTTCGACTGCCTCTACATGCTTATCGCGGTAGCGCTTACATGTATAACGCTCGTGCGCTGGTTTCTACTTCTGATGACTACTCCACCTTCCTTACAGGAGAGTCAGATGGCTGTTCAAGAGCAGCAGCTAACATAATGCCTGAGCATTTCGAGACAATTCGGGTCGTCACGCCGAGAGGGATGCTTCTTGCCAGCAAGTTCCCCTCTTTGGTATACTTCCTGGTGTTGGGAGGAATGGAAGGGAAGTTG
>JAFMRP010001461.1 GCA_017354095.1 Ktedonobacteraceae bacterium | reverse complement strand
TGAGTAGCAAAGAACAATTGACAACTCAACCCTACGATCTCGTCTTCCAGGAGAAAGCATCCACACTGCGCGACAAGAACACCGGACAAACCATCAAAAACTGGTGGTAGCCCCTTTTGTGATATAGATCACAGATTTTGCTGTTAGGGCCATTTACACTAGGAGGATCTATAGCTTCTGTAGAGTAAGAGTGGGAGGAAGGCTCGCCAGATGCGCTTCTTCGGTGGTTCACACGAAATAGGTCGCCACACAGACACTCCCAGACAGGAGGACACGAAGCCCTTCTGGCATCGGGATGTCACCCCTGAACAGCCAGGAACCTTCCCCCATCGACTCTCGTCTGATCAGGTAACAGCATTACGCACCTCAATGCATGACCGCTTAACTGCGACTACCCAACAAGGATGGGATGAACTGGCAGAACGCTTGAGCCAGCGTACCGGCGATGGTCCAACACACCCTGCCCAGGGCCAGGATACCAATTGGCGTGGAACTTGTGGCCCCATGTCTGTACGCGAAATGGTAAATCATCACACAGGCCTGCAGCTTACCGAGTCAGACATGGTACAAATAGCTGACAAGAGTGGGCTAGCCCGCAATGGAGAGCAATTTTTACTGGCTGCTATACGTAAACATACCATCTTGATCGATGACGATGCGGCAGACTTATTAGTGAAGCACGCACACCAACTTACCACTACAGACCTGGCCGGTATGCCACATTTTCAGGAATTAGCGGGTCATTCGCCAAAAGAAGCTGTTGCATGCCGCGAGGTGCTGCTCAAACGCTCGGAAGCTGCATCTATGTTTGAACATACTCCGTTGGACCCGGCTTTATCTCAGAAGGTGAAGGCGCTACTCGACGAAGGAAATAATAACAGCATTACCAGAGCTGATGTCGAGACTATGATTGAACAGCAGACCCTGACGGGAGCGCTCAAAGCTCGCCTGTCATTATCAATTGCGCGCCACAACTCTAAATTACCAGATAAGGCTGCGGCAGAAATAGGACATCTCGTAGCTCCAGTGCTTGCCTCCAGACCCGACATCTTTGTCGGTAGCTCTGAATTGGGTGGTACTCTACCATCCGAGCAGTTGAAACTTGCAAGCCAGCACGGCTTGCCCCTCATTCACATCGCGCAAGAGAGCGAGCCAGGGGGCAGACACTCTGGCGTATGGTCAGAAAATCTTCAAGGAGAGAAAGTCGAGCTGCCTGAGAAGGTTATGACGCTGGAAATGCTGGAGAGTGCGGTGAAGACCCATGAAAAGGTTATCCTTCATATCACAGGAGCACGCTTGAACCCTACGGAATTACCCATTGATCCTCTCACTGGCAAACTTTTCGATGTCCATCGCCCGGGTGGCAGCAAAGATGGCGTGGCAGATCATGCTATCATTGTGGACGGCGTGAGAAAAAATGCTGAGGGAGAACTGGAGTTTCGCGTCCTCGATAGCCGCGATCTCCCTCTCACACAACTCGTTGGCACCGAAAGTTATATACCTGTTTATAACAAGCAAGCAGCCGCTACTCATGAGTGGGTGAGCGGCGAAGCTCTACGCGCGGCCTGGTTAAATGCAAAAAGCATAGGAATGTCTACTACCACGTTTCGTCCCATCGTTATGTCTGGAAGTATGATCGTTCCCGATCAGCCCTCGTAAACGACATCTCCTCACTGCGGAATATCAGGAAAGCCAACTTCTCCTGCCTCCCCCATCTCCCTCCTTCACCCAACATGTCG
This sequence comes from Ktedonobacteraceae bacterium, assembly GCA_017354095.1. Classification (GTDB taxonomy): domain Bacteria; phylum Chloroflexota; class Ktedonobacteria; order Ktedonobacterales; family Ktedonobacteraceae; genus Bu33. Next base: position 177 of record JAFMRP010001461.1, on the reverse strand, counting down.
GGCCACCCCTCGCGGGTGGCCGGGGGACGGCTGGCCATTGCCGTGCCATTCGCTCCCCTTGTACCATGGGAATTTCTCAAACTTCATGCTGGTGGCCGGGGGCAGCTGCCCGGCCACCTCCCGGCCATACCACCACCCACAGCCCCCTACAATCACTCACCCTCCGGCTGCGCCCCC
>JAFMRP010001460.1 GCA_017354095.1 Ktedonobacteraceae bacterium | reverse complement strand
CCTTTACAGGCTTCAACAATTTCTACCTGGCCTTGACTGACCCGATCTTCGGCCAGTCCATCTTTAATACCCTGGTTATCTGGGTGATCTCCACTATCCCCATGCTGGCCCTGGCGCTGGCGATGGCCTTCCTGCTTAATCTACGTGGGCGCTCCAAGATCGTCTACCAGCTCTGCTACTTCCTTCCCAACATCACCTCGATTGTGGCGATTACCGTGATCTTTAGCTCGATGTTCGGTACGCAGTTTGGCCTGCTCAACTTCGTCCTGACAGCCCTGCACCTTCCGGCGGTGCCCTGGGTGACCGATCCCTGGGGCATGAAATGGGCCATCGCTTTGATGGTCATCTGGCGCTGGACCGGCTATAACGCCCTGATCTATATGGCCGGACTGCAGAGCATTCCTTCTGAATACTACGAAGCGGCGCGCACCGATGGCGCCAATACCTGGAGTGTCTTCCGCCACATCACGCTGCCCCTGCTGCGGCCCGTCATTCTCTTCACGGTGATTACCTCGACCACTGGCGGCCTGTCGCTCTTCACCGAACCACAGGTCTTGCTCGGTAATAGCGGTGGCACCGGGCACGAAGGCATGACTATGAGCCTGTATCAGTACTGGCAGGCCTTCGCCTCATACCACTTTGGTTATGGCGCGGCGGTAGGCTGGCTGATCTTCCTCGTTATGCTGGTCTTCACCATCATCAACTGGCGCATTGTCCAGGGCCGTGAGCGTTAGGCGAAAGGAGTAGCAACAATGAAAACCATCGAAACCCCGTGGCAGCGCGCCATTACGCATTTCTTACTGCTCATCGGGCTGCTGATCTCGGTCTTTCCCTTTTACTGGATGGTGGTGATGTCTACCAATACAACCTCCGCCATCTATAGTGTGCCGCCCAAGGTCATCTTCGGGGGCGAATTGTGGACCAATATCAGCCATGTGCTGCAAAACATTGACTTCTTCCAGAATTTCGCCAATACGGTGATTGTGGCCTGCTCGTTGACAGTGCTGGTGCTCTTCTTCTGCTCCCTGGCCGGCTTCACCTTCGCCAAGTTCGAATTCCCAGGCAAGAAGATCCTGTTCATCATCCTGCTGGCCACTATGCTGCTGCCTTCGGGTGGTGCGCTGGTAGCCTCGTTTGTGATCATGGCGGACCTGGGCTGGGTCGGCACCTTCCTGCCGCTGATCATACCTTTCATGGTCACCGCCTTTGGTATCTTCTGGATACGCCAGTACGCTACTACGGCTATCCACAAGGAACTGATCGAGGCGGCCAAGGTCGATGGCTGCGGCCACCTGCGCACCTACTGGACGGTGGCGCTGCCGGCTCTGCGCCCGGCCCTGGCCTGGCTGGGCCTCCTGACCTTCATCTTCGCCTGGAACGACTACCAGTGGCCCCTGATCGTGCTGACCGATCCCAAAACCCAGACGCTGCAGGTGGCCATCTCGAACCTGAACGGCATCTACAGCACCGACTATAGCATGGTTGTGGCCGGCACGCTGATGGCGACGGTACCTCTGATCATCGTCTTCTTCTTCGGCGCGCGCCAGCTGATTGCCAACCTCTCAGCCGGCGCTCTGAAGTTCTAACCTCACTCTATCCCATCTTCACCTGCAAAAGGCCGGCCCTCACCAGGGGCCGGCCTTATCTCAACCCACGATCATTACCAGGTGCTCGCTTCCTTGAAAAGGGCAGCGGCCAGCCGGGCGCTGCGCGTGGCGATCTCTCTGGGCGTATATGGCCTTCCCTGCTCCAACCACCAGGTGATCGCTTCTACAAACACGGCGGACACCAGGTTCGGCACAAACTCGTCGGAGAAGGTATGGAAAGGATGCTCGCTCGCATCCGGCCCGTGGGGAAGGTGCCCACGCTCTTTGATCAGGCCAGAAAGGTCCGCGCGCATCTTTCTCACAAACCAGGGG
>JAFMRP010001459.1 GCA_017354095.1 Ktedonobacteraceae bacterium | reverse complement strand
GCATCCATCAAACGCAGTTTGACAGGGTAATATTACGTCAAATGATAGGAAGGACAATCATGGAGAAAAGAGTACAATTTGACTTTGCAATCGAGTTTACCAATGGCGGAGGAATACAGGGACAGGGCTTTCGCCTGGATATCGCGGGCGACAATATCACTGATCAGGAACTCGCCGATTACCTGGTCCGCGATATGCGGCTGCTGATGGTTGGCAAGGTACAGATTCTCAATAAAACTATTCTCGCGGAAAAGCATAAACGAACCCCCGTCAATGCCAGCTCGGGTAACAAGAAACTGATCGACTTGAGCCATACCATTGAACATGGATTGGTGACATATAAAGGTTTGCCGGCCCCTATCATCTGCGATTATTTGAGCAGAGAGGAATCCAAAAAACATTATGCCCCGGGAACCGAGTTCCAGATCGGCAAGATTGAAATGGTGGCCAATACCGGCACTTATATCGATTGCCCGTTTCATCGCTATGAACATGGCAAGGATCTCTCTGAAGTAGGCGTGGACAAGCTCGCAGAACTGGATGGTATCGTTGTTCGCGCTGACCACAAAGAGACATTCACGATCAACGCTGACTTCTTTCGCGACAAGGAGCTACGAGGACGTGCCGTGCTGGTGTATACCGGCTGGGATGCCTATTGGAATACCGATCAGTATTTCGAGCACCACCCACACCTGACGGAAGATGCCGCTCGCTACCTCGTAGAATGCGGCGTCAAACTGGTTGGCATTGACTCCGTGAATATCGATGATACCAGAGGTGGCGAACGACCCGTCCACTCCCAACTACTTGGGGCCGAAATACTGATTGTGGAGCATATGTGCAATCTGGACCAGCTCCCGGATGAAGGCTTTACTTTCAGCGCCCTTCCGCCAAAATTCAAAGGCGTAGGCACCTTTCCCGTCAGAGCGCTGGCAAGGCTATAACCAGGCGCTGTCGTCATCCTCGATCACAATCAGCTTGATCCAGAACGGTAACACCCACTATTCGCCGGGGTCTCTCATCTGCCTCATCGCCCGTTGTGATCGGTTTTTACAAGCGCCTGATCAAATTTCTCAAGGCCTTTTGCTCCATTCCACGCTATACTAATGCAGAGAAATATGAAGCCTGTGAGGAAAAACCGTGAAGCAGTGGCAGCGCATCTGCCCTCTACCGCGCCTCTCACAGAAATTTCCATGGCAACCAGCGTGAAAGGAGCAGCGCAGCATGACTACTGGTAGTGCCCGTAAACTTGACATCCCCCTCATCAGCAACGGCTATCCTATTGCGAAGTCGGAGGCAGACATCGGCTGGCTGGTTCCCACTGATCCCGCCACCCCTCTACCACAGTTGCACGAGCAATATCGTGCGCAGGGCTATCTCTGGCTCAAAGGGATACTGGATCGCCCGGCTGTTCTGGCTTTCCGCCGCCGCTTCTTTGAGGCCTTTCTTTCAACTGGCCTGCTGGCAGAGGACAGCGATCCCACCGAGGGCCTTTATTCAGGGAAAGAGGTGAACAGAGAACAGGTCCATCGTATCTGGGTGGATGCCGTGCGCTGGCCCGAGTACGAAGCATTTTGCTATTCGCCGCACATCGTCAAGTTCTACGAAACCTTCCTCGGCGGCGATGTCCAGCTGCTCAAACGCAAAATCATCCGCTATACACGACCCGGCGATCCCCACTGCACGCCCGGCCACTACGACCTGATCTACCTGCGAGCCGGCACCGACCACGTCTACAGCAGCTGGATACCCATTGGCGATATCCCCATAGAGATGGGTGGCCTCGTCTACCTGGAAAACTCCGACGCGCTGGGACGCTGCATGGAGGCCGAGTTCACCATCAAGAATGCCACCCTGCCCTACGAAGAGCGTATCAACGCCTACAATAAAAATATGACCGAAGGTGGCTGGGTCGGCAAA
>JAFMRP010000037.1 GCA_017354095.1 Ktedonobacteraceae bacterium | reverse complement strand
TTGAAAATCAGGCCCTGGATCGGTCTCATTTGGAGAACAGTCTACAATTCCATGACTACTTAGGGGAGGTCGACGAGAAACGTGCTGAGCGAGACGCGGCATTCACCAATGTAAGAGATTTGCTCAGCGAGACCATCGGGAACATCAAGCAGCTCCCTTCTTCATCCCTTGAAGGGATGGAGACCGAGGAGATCCAGGCCCTAAGCGTTCAGGTCGTCTCCCTGGATAAGCTGTTGAATATGCGGTACGGTGACTCTACCGAGCGAGAACCACTCCATGCTGAGCTTGAGGCCTTAGACAAAAAAGCCCAGGACCTTCTGCAGCGTGTAGATCAAGTGAGCAGCGCAATGGACGTCTCCCTTCAACCCACTATCGATAAACTCGATCAGGCAGCAACCCGCTATGCGGAAGCTAGCGCACATATCCGCGAAGTTCTGGAAGATGCACGCGCTCTTGGCCTGCGCCCTCAACCTATAGAATAAGAGGCGAAATCTGCGAAGCTGACATGAAGTGCAAAGTACATTTTACCCTGCTTTCCCATTTTCCAGAAACACTTCACATTGTATAATTTACCAGTAGACCATCTATAATATAACTCGCCAGCAACAAGTTGGCTGGAGCATGCACAGTGAGAAGGTGCAGTTTCTGGATGCTGGAAACGAATTGTCATACTGATAACCTCTAATCTTTTCAATGCGAATATCAATATTACTGTTTTGCTGGTGAGCATGCTAACCTTCTTTACTGGATTGATACTCTATCACTTTTAGGAGATAAACGTGCCGCGAAATGGAGATTCGGGAGATCATTATCAAGAGGGCTTTGGGACTTCTGATAATTCTTTTAGAGCCATCTATGAAGATAGAGCAAGCGGATCTGCTCCTGTTTCAGATCATTACCCTGGAGATAATTCTGCGCAGGGTACAGGGTGGTCAGAGACCGACTATGGAGCAGAACTGCTCAAATCGATTTTTCCTGCAACAGATAAACCAATCACAGGGAAAGTTGGGGACATGCAGTATGATGTACATCAGCATCCTGATGGCCATACGGTATTGGTCACGCCCGGAACAGAAAAACTCGGACAATATTCTCATGAACAAGGTGATCATCGTTTGAACGATGATAGATATACATATGAAAATACTTGTGGAATAGTATGCTGTGAGGAGCACGCTCGCAGGTTTACTGATCCTGAGATGCGTAACCCGGACTTGAATGAGCATAATATGCTTTCCTTTGCCCTGGACCAGGGATTTTGTAGCCTTAAAGAAGGCGATGAAGGTTCACCGGATCTTAAAGAACATATGCCACTGATACTGCGAGCGTATGGCGTGCATGCAGAATTCAAAGAAAATGGTTCTCTCTCTCAAATTGCCCAGATTGTTGAGGAAGGGAGGGAAGATGGTCCTACATCAGGGAAGGGCGTCATTGCAGGTGTTAATGCGGGTGCTTTATGGCAGCATGATGAGGGAATGACCGAGGAGGATATCAGGGCGTGTACAGGAGACGGTTATGTGAATCATACTGTTTCTGTTATCGGCATTGAATGGAATCCTTTGATAGAAAGCTACCCTGAACTCAAAGCTGATCCTACAATGATAGAAGCTGTACGGGTCAACGATCCTGGTAGTGGTGATCGCAATAGAAGATATACTAGAGAACAATTTGAGGAAGCATTTTTGGGTAAGGGCAATCCGAATTTGCATTTAAATGGCACATTTCTGGTTACTGAACCTGTTAAGAGAGATCTTGCTAGCTGAGAGAGAGCCTGCTAACACAGGGCCGGAAGTGCAAACAACTTCCGGCCCGATGATTCTGGTAGCGACTATGCCCCTACCCAGGATTGATCTGGTTGCTCAAGCACACGCTCTAATGTTTCGCGCCTGATACGGTAAGATTGCCGCTCATTAATGCGCGGTAACACGACCGCCTCCAGGGCACCCAGTTTGATCCAACGACGCACAGTTGTATTATCTACGCGTAGAATGTGTGCTACTTCGGATACAGTCAATAGTTCATTCACGATCTACATCCCTTCTAGAGACTTGCACAAGTCTATATCGTTATTGCCAGGAGTGGTTTGCTAGTTCCAGCAGTTCCAGGAGTTTCGTGCGAACTTTCTGACACCACGAAGTTTTGAGGTACAGAGTATTTTTCACCGGGCCGAAACAGGAGCAAACACTAGTGTTACACTATATCAATGCAGGCATATTTTATAACAACGGCCTCGTATATGTAAAGTTATATAAGTGGCCTTGATCGCCTCTGAAGGCGTAAATCGATTAGAAAAAGAAAGCCAGTATACACAGGTTGGGAAGCTTTTTCAGGCATGTATTCACAGGATTCGCACGGCATACGGGAGCTTAAGACTCCACGATGGCACTGTTGTCGCTCCAACTGATACAATACAACCAGCGCCACTGTTCCCCTGCTATGTACAGCGCTTATTTGTTTAAAGGAGCATCAACATGGGCATCAAAACTCAGCAAACTGCCGATGGTTTTGTCTTTCGAGATTTGAATAAAAATGGCCGGCTAGATCCGTATGAGGATACCCGTCTTCCTCTCGAAGAACGGGTCGAAGATCTCCTCTCACAGATGACACTGGAAGAGAAGGCCGGACTGCTTTTTCATACGATGATTGGGATGAACGCAGATGGGAGCCTGCAGGAGGATCAGCCAGGGCCGTTTCCCATGACTCCTACCTCTGAATTAGTGTTCAAACAGCATCTAAATCACTTTAATGTCTTTGCGATTGCCCCCGCAAAACAGATGGCTTCGTGGTACAATCGTTTGCAGTCTCTGGCGGAGGACACACGACTGGGCATCCCCATCACGATCTCCTCTGACCCTCGTCACGCCTTTTCCAATAATCCGGCGACGAATCTATTTGCCGGGGAGTTCTCACAGTGGCCCGAACCGATTGGGCTGGCTGCGGCTAACGATCCTGAATTGGTCGAGCAATTCGGCGATATTGCCCGGCAGGAATATTTAGCGGTTGGTATTCGCGTTGCGCTCCACCCCATGGCCGATCTCGCGACTGAGCCGCGCTGGGCCCGTATCGGTGGCACCTTTGGGGAAGATGCCAAACTCGCCTCACGGATGATTGCGGCTTATATCCGTGGGTTTCAAGGAAAACAGCTCGGCCCGCAGAGCGTGGCCTGCATGACGAAACATTTTCCTGGTGGTGGTCCCCAGAAAGATGGTGAAGATCCACATTTTCCCTATGGGAAAGAGCAGGTCTACCCAGGTGACAATTTCAATTACCACCTGTTACCTTTCGAGGCTGCATTCGCTGCTGGGACCGCGCAGATCATGCCTTACTACGGCATGCCGATAGGGCTGCCATTTGAAGAGGTCGGATTTGGTTTCAACAAAGATGTGATTACCGGGCTCTTACGCGAACGATATGGCTTCGATGGCGTCGTCTGCACTGACTGGGGCCTGCTCACCACGCTGGAACTCGCTGGAACCGTGTTTGAGGCGCGGAGTTGGGGTGTGGAACATCTCAGTGTCGCGGAACGTGTGAAAAAGGTGCTTGATGCCGGTGTGGACCAGTTTGGCGGCGAAGCCCGTCCTGAGGTGATTATCGAACTGGTCAGAAGCGGCGCGATTTCCGAGGACCGCATTGACATATCGGTACGTCGTTTGCTGCGAGAAAAGTTCCGCCTGGGCTTATTTGATCAACCATATGTGGACCTGGAGGCGGTGAGTGCGATTGTTGGCAATGAAGCATTCCGTGCTGCTGGTGAGATCGCGCAGCGGAAAGCTATAGTGCTTTTAAAGCACAGCGACAACGCTGGCAAACGGGTGCTCCCTCTGCAAGACAGGCCGAAGCTGTATATTGAGAATATGGCAGCGGATGTGGCTGGCGCCTATGGTCAGGTCGTTGAGACGGTACAGGAAGCCGATATGGCGATTTTGCGCTTGAACGCTCCTTTTGAGAAACGCGGAAACTTTCTGGAGTCTTTATTCCATGCTGGCGATTTGAGTTTCCCTGCGGATGAACGCGAGCGTATTCTGGCGATTATGAGGCAGGTACCTACCATTGTGGATATGTATCTCGACCGGCCGGCAGTGTTTCCCGAAATAGCGGAGGCGAGTAGCGGGTTGCTCGCGGACTTTGGTGCGAATGATGCTGCGGTGCTCGATGTGATCTTTGGGCGATATACCCCTTCAGGCAAGTTGCCCTTCGAAATCCCATCATCCATGGATGCCGTTCGCAAGCAGAAATCAGACGTCCCCTATGACTCGGAGAATCCTCTCTTCCCATTTGGTTATGGTCTGACTTATTGATCAATCATTGCGGCAGCTGGACCAATTGTCGACTTACCGTGCGTGCTTCTCTCACGTGCAGCGAGCCAGTCTGGTAGGGTTCAAGCCTGCCGCACCAACGGCCTGTATAGCACAAAAGTAGAAGCAAGGAGATAAACACAATGTCCAATGAAACACCTAACATACCTGACCAGGCAGAAACACTGATGGCTCGTGTTTTCGCATTGGTCCAGGCATGCCCCGTTGGGCGTGTCACAACGTATGGATGGCTCGCGAAAGCAGTCGGTTATCCACGGGGCGCACGTATGATAGGTTGGATTATGAGTGAGGCATCACAAGGTGTGCCAGCACAACGGGTGATCAATAGTAAAGGGGAGCTGTCAGGAAGCCGGGCATTTGGGCAGCTTGGCCGAATGCGTGAGTTACTAGAAGCGGAAGGTATCACATTTTCTGACGAAGAACGTGTAGACCTCAAGCGCTATGGTTGGGACCCTGGCCGTGATCTCAGCGAAGAAGAACTGAATGCCATCCTTGACAAAGCTTCTGACGTCCACTACAAAGCTAGTGCACGTCTGGTAGGGCTACTTCAACATGATCCTGCCTCGCCGTTACGACCGTCGTAGGAAAAGAAGCCCTAAAACCAGGAGGCGGCGATGAGAGAGGGAGCAGCTATGCGTAGGAGATATGCAGGGTACGCCGGCGCGGGCCATCCAGTTCCACCAGGATGATGCGCTGCCATGTGCCCAGCATCATCCTGCGGCCGCTAAAAGGTACTGCCAGCGATGGCCCGATCAGCGAGGCCAAAATGTGATCGGGGGTGTGGGATGGGTCGTGTGGATGGCGATAAGAGAGTTTTGGCAACAGATGGCGCAGGGCATCCAGCAGATCGAGATCGGTCCCCGGGTCCAGATCAGCCGTTGTCAGCGCGCAGGTCGTATGGGCGGTGAACAGGAAACAGATGCCACTCTCGGCTGGTGCTTCGCGTAGATATTGTTCCACCCGGTCGGTAATATCTACAACCTCGTCTTTCTTTTTCGTGGCGATCTCTACTGTTTTTGTTTGCATCAAATCTGCCTCCAATCGAGGAAATGTTCAGGTCGTGTAAAGGACCTATCGTGTCTCTCATTGTAGCAGATCGAGCAATTGACGGCGGAAGTCTTGCTCCTGGAGGCGATACCAGTGACGGCGAAAGGTCTGATATTGCTCGGTGCGTGTCTGTTGTTGCTTGCGCAATAATTGCTCCAATCCGTAGCGCTGCTCTGCCGAAGGAGCAACGGAGCGATCAAGCAACTCAACAACCATATCAGGCCATACGAACGATCTGGCAGTGCTTCGCTGGAGCTGTGCGAGCGCCCGCTCTGGCAGTGGATTCTCCTGGCTGCCCAGGCAGAGCCGCAAGAGAGCGATCAAGACATCACTGTCATGTAATTGCCCGAGCTCATCCTGGATCTGGGTCAGCTCGCTGACCACAGCTTCACAACCAGCGGGTAGCTCGTCCGCGAAAATTTCCAGCGTGTAGCGCAGGCGCTTGGCCGCGATGCGCAGGTCGTGTAGCTCTTGCAGCGCATAGGGCTGGTCTACGGCGGAGCTCCGAGCGTACAGTTCTTCCAGGCGGCCTAGCGCGATTTTACGCGCATTCTTGCCCGTTGGAGCAGCTGGATTCAATCCTGTGATCGCCTTTGCCTTTGCCACTGGGGGATCTCCTTCCTGACCTATCGACAGGCCATTCTCCACACGACACAGATCAAAAATCCTTTTTCCACTCCGGGAGTCTCTACGACTGGCATCTCACATATTCATCTACGAGTGAGCATGCATCCTGGTTGGGGAACGACCTACGGAGTTGAGAGCAAGAGCGTGCGGGGGGATGCTCATTCGTACAGAATGAATCCCCGCGCACAGGCTGATCAGGCGAACGGTTGAAGGTAATCCTTCTCAGCTTCCCACATCTCATCGAACAGATCGTTCAGTTCGGCCAGCGAACAGGCCGCCGCGCTGAGCGGATCGAGCATCAGAGCATAACGAGCTGCCTCCTTGCTTTTAGTGAGCAATGCCTCAACCATCAGCGTATGCACCGCCATATGGGAGCGGTTGAGGGCTGCGAGCTGTTCAGGCAGCTGACCGAAGTGTGTGGGCTGCACTCCATTGCGATCTACCAGGCAGGCAACTTCTACGCAGCCATCGGGCAGATTGTCGATCAGGCCATGGTTACGCACGTTGCCGTAGATGACCGCTGGCTCGTGCTTCTCCATTGCTTCAATGATAAATGAGCCATATTCGTGACTGCGCTTGAAGGGTACTTCGCGTGAGCCGCTAAGCATGTCACGGATGGATGCATCATTATTCGCGCGCCAGGTCGGCCAGTTATCGGCGTAGAAACCTGTACCGCCCAGGTAGCCAGGCCGGCAGTAGCGCTCAATCAGATCGGGACGTTTGCGGAAATAGGGTACATACTCAGAGAAATGGCCGCTGCTCTCAGTCACAAACGCTCCCAGATAGCGCATGACCTCGAAACGTACGGGATCTTTTTCATAGATCTCCGGTATGAGAATGCGCTCACGCAGGCGGGGGTACATATCTTCACCGTTGTGGCGCAGCACGGTGAACCAGGCGTTGTGGTTGATGCCTGCACATCTCCATTCCAGCCCCTCATAGGGAACGTCCAGGTAACTCGCAAGTTGTTTCGAAGATCCTTGCACGCTATGGCAGAGGCCCACTGTGCGCATCGTCGTTCCGGTGAGGGCCACCTGGGTCAGGATCGACATTGGATTGGTGTAGTTGAGTACCCAGGCCTGCGGGCAGAGCTCCTCAGCGTCGTGCAAAATGTCGAGCCAGACCGGGCCGGTACGTAGCGCTTTAAAAATACCACCTGGTCCAATCGTGTCACCAATGCACTGATCAATACCATATTTCATCGGTATGTCGAAATCATGGCGCACATTTGCCAGGCCCGCGACCTCAATAGTGTTGATAAGAAAATCGCTGCCAGCCAGCACCGCCCGGCGATCGGTTGACGCTTCGACGCTCCAGTGTTTTCCACTGCGTGCTATCAATGCCTCGGCAATCTTATGTGCCAGTTCCAGGCGCTCGGCATCGATGTCTACCAGGGCGAATGTACCCCCGTCCAGGCCCTCAATGTGCAAAATATCCGTCATGAGTTGACGGGCAAAGACTGCGCTTCCTGCCCCCAGGAAGGTAACCTTGGTCATGGAAAAAAGTCTCCTTATACGTCAGTTGCCCCCATCTATAGAGGCGTGTGTATATATGTACAGATCAAGTTTACCATATCGTCGCCAGCTTCATGACAGCACTATCGACGGTCTGTTATTGATCGGCGTAGAGATGCGATTGCCAATGGCACGATACGATTGCCAATGGTACTAGGTAGCAAAATCTCCGAGTCCATGGCTGTGAGAGGGAAGCCAGAAGTCACAAGGGGATAGAGAAGAGCGACGCTGACCTTCTCTATCCCCTTTTTTCTACTATGCCACGGCAACTTAAATTACACCTGTGACGAGCATGAATTGGTTATGAGAAGGCTAATGTCCAGGTATATTTAGCAGTGTCAGCAGTGGCTCAAGTGGCTCAAATGCGCGAATTTCAGTCGCCATGGTGGGATCAGGGCAGGGGACGCTCCGCCGGTTAAGCCAGATCGCTTGCATGCCAACGCCTCGTGCCCCAACGATATCTGCAGACCAGGAATCTCCGATCATCACCACCTCCTGGGCTCGACAACTTACCTGGCGCAGAGCGAACTCGAAGATGGCAGGATCTGGCTTGGTGCAGCCAACCTCCTCCGAGACTACCAGCATATCAACAAAAGGTGCGAGACCGCAGGCAGCCAGTTTTCCCTGCTGCTCCTGCAGCGCATTGTTTGACACAATGACAATCTGTGTGTGCGGCTTCAAGGCTGTGAGCAGAGCGATACTGCCCGCCACGGGCTTGCGCACACTCTGGTAGGCCCGGCGATAGTTTTGTGTGACCAGTTCCAGAGCTTCCTGTGCGAGCTGCGAGCCATAGCGCTGAAACAGGCTGTCAAAGCGTAGTAGGCGTGCTTCGTCGATGGAGAGCCGTCCCTGCAAGTATTGAGCATGAAACTTCTCCAGGAGCTCGGCATGCAGCTCCTCAATTTCGTCAAGAGTCACGCCGCGAAAGCATTCGTGCTCACTCACCAGGCTGGCCAGCGCCACGCGGGTGCTGTGAATATGATCAAAAAGCGTGTCGTCTAGATCAAAGAAGATGGCACTATGAGGCATACAACTTTCCTTCGTATTGCTGCTGTCAGAGTGGAGTTATTCCAGCTCCTATCATACACAAGCACTTTGCGTTTTGCACCAGCCATTTGCCTGGTTGCAGACAAGGCCGAGGTCAGCCAAATGTATCGGTTGAAGGAGGGTAAGGAGTTGAGCTAATGAAAAATATAGCCACATAGGATGCGATTCTAAGCATAGAATAGTATAAATAGTGCATCGCAAGCGTCTGTTTGTCAGGTGATGAATAATGTGGTAGACTACAGATAATGCAACATGCCGAGCCTGCGCGATTGGTTCTTGCCTCAAACGTGCCTGTGCAGTGAAATGTTATGTAATCAAAAAAATCCCGCTGATATCTATGCATGAAAATGTGGAGAAGCATCGGTGTCAACATCTATCGCCCATAAAATACAAGCAGCTTTTGACGAAATGAGTCAGCGTAATACCCGTCCCCGGCGTCTCATCGCGGAGCGCCTGATAGAGCTGGCTAACAAAGGAGAAGATTTTACCACAGATGAGCTCTGGCAGGAGCTGCGTCGCGCGGACGAGCGCATTGGTCGGGCTACGGTGTTTCGCTCTGTAGAGAAACTGGTTGATATGGGGCTGCTGGATCGTATCGAGTTCGCGGATGGGACGCATCACTACCGCGTATGCAGCGGCGAGTCGCATCACCATCACCTGACCTGCACGCAGTGCCACCGCGTGGTTGAGGTCGATCTCTGCTTGCCAGAGGAGCAATTGAACGAGATTGGCAATCTGACTCGCTTCTCCATCGAAGGACACTCCCTGGCGCTTTTCGGCCGTTGCGAGCAGTGTCAAAAATAATAACCATCTCATGCACACCCTTGAAAACAAGTGGACTACATGAGACGGTTTCAGGCTTTATGGGGTTAATCTCCACCACTTCGTACGTAGCCCTGGTCCGAGGCGGCTGTTTGAATCCCTAGATCATCGTAACGTTTCAGCCGGTAAATGATCGCGGAAATTATCCAGCTCAGGATAAAAACGCCGATGATACCCCCCCCGACGATGCCAAAATCCAGAGCTCCAAGAAAGTCCCAGAAGCTTCCATTGAGTTTGAAAAGCTCGCTGACAATGGAGAGAACTTCAAGCGTCCCTATTATCAGGGCAACCAGTACCGAGACCAGTGTGATGTTCATGTTATAATAGAGCTTGCGCACAGGCTTGACAAACGCCCAGCCATAGGCTCCCAGCATCAAAATTCCATCGGTGGTATCAAGCAGCGTCATACCTGCCATAAATAGTAGTGGGAAGATAAGGATATAGATGACTGGCAGACCTTTGCTTGCTTCTGCTGCTGAGATACCCAATAATCCAATCTCGGTAGCTGTGTCGAAGCCCAGGCCAAAGAGTACCCCCAATGGATACATCTTCCAGCTTTTGTCGGTCATCTTCAATAGCGGGCGAAAAAAGCGCCCCATCAGGCCTCGCTGATCTAAAAACTCGTTTAAAGAGTGTTCATCGTACTCTTCGCCTCGCTTCACTTTCTGGAAGGCGCGAAAAATATCCCAGAGCACGACGATGTTAATCAGGGCGATGATAAACAGAAAGAGCGCAGAAACAGAGGTGCCGATCAGGCTACCTGCACTTTGAAAAACCGGTAGCATGTTCTGGGCAAATGCCGCCGCGATAGCAATTACCACGGATAAAGCTACCACGATCGTTGAGTGACCCAGCGAAAAGAATAGACCCACCGCGATTGGGCGCTTCTTTTCTTGCATCAGCTTGCGCGTGACGTTATCAATGGCTGAAATATGATCCGCATCTACTGCATGACGTAATCCAAAACTGTAGGCGAGCAAAGCCGTACCAAGAAGGGCTGGATACCTGGACGAGAAACTGACAAGCGCTATTATCCATGCCAGGATATTACAGGTAATCAATACAATGTAAATGCTAATAATTTTTTTTCGTAAGGGAGCTGAACTACCATGAAAAACCCGGCTAAGCGCCGAGAGACTAAAGTTACTACTCATGTATCCTCCTGAAAAATAGCAACATCCTTGTTCGAAATCGATGAATACCAGGGCCGTGATTGTGTGATGCAAATCAACACTTTTTGCTATTCATTTGTCGTTGCGAATAATTTGCAATAACATCATAATACATGGAGCGGCGCAACGTCTACGGGAAAATTGAAACCGTTCAGAGAAAGCTTCCTTCTCTTGGGGAGGTCATGAGAAATTAATGGCTCTGCTGAGAGAAGTTGTGGTTGATAAACTGCTCAACCTCGTTTACGGTACGCAGGCGTAGTATGGCATCAGCCAGGGTCGCAACCTCCTGCTCAGACTTAGAGGCGAGCGGCTCAAGAGCGGCCCGGACCTCTGGCAGCGTGGTAGGGGCCATGCTCAATTCATTAACGCCCAGACAGATAAGAATGGGGGCTATACGCGGATCTCCAGCCATTTCTCCACACACCGCCACGGGTTTGCCAGCGGCGCACCCGGCCTGGGTAATGGCATGGATAGCGCGTAACACCGCTGGTTGCATGGGGTGATAAAGATAGCTAACGGCGGTGTTTGTGCGGTCACAGGCCAGCGTATATTGCGAGAAGTCATTAGTGCCTATGCTGAAGAAGTCAGCTTCGGCGGCCAGTTCAGTGGCCATGAACGCCGCCGCGGGGACTTCCATCATGATCCCCAGTGGAACGTGGTCAGGTACAGCCGGTACCTGCTCATGCGCCCGGGCATGGACGCGTTCAAAGATGGCACGAGCGTCGCGCAGCTCCTCTACTGTGGATATCATAGGAAACATTATGTGCAGCTGTATGCCTGTGTCAGCGGCAGCGAGTAGTAACGCGCGCAACTGCTGTTCCAGTAATTGCTGATGCTGCAAGTGGATGCGAATGCCGCGCAGTCCCAGTGCTGGATTGGTCTCTTTTGCTGATCCCAGCACAGCCTCAAGCGCGGGCATGGGCTTATCGGCTCCAGCATCCAGTGTGCGCACTACAATCGGGCCAGATTGTCCATCGCCCTGGAAGGCGCGAAAGACGCTGGCGTAGCTGCGCCGCTGCTCCTTTTCACCTGGTAATGTGGTTCCGGCGGCGAACAAAAACTCGGTGCGTAGCAGCCCGATACCCGTAGCTCCCCATTGGCGCGCAGCTCGGGCATCGGCAGTGCTTGCGATGTTGGCAAACAGATGAACTGGCTGGCTGGCAATCACTAGAGGGCGCCGGGAAGCCTGGAAGGAACTGCTCTGGCGTGCCGCTCTTCGCTGTTGTTGTTCAACCAGGCGCCGGAGCAATTGCTGGCGGATCGTCTCAGCAGGTTGGTGGTAAAGCAGACCATTATCGGCGTCCAGGGCCAATTCGTCGCCGCTGCGAATGCGAGCAAGCGCGGTCTCATCCAGCCCGGCGATGGCAGGGATACCGAGCGAGCGAGCGAGGATGGCTGTATGTGCTGTTGGTCCTCCCTGTGAGGTGCAGATACCCAGAACAAGCTCGGGGCGTAGTTGCGCAGTATCTGAGGGGGCGAGGTCACGGGCGATTAGAATAGCGGGCTGGCGCAGCGCGGCAGGGTCGGCCTGCTCCTGGCCTCGCAGGGCGCGCACGGCTCTGCTGACGACATCACGCACGTCGGTTGCTCTGGCTGCCAGCAGCTCGTTATCAAGCTCTTCTAGTAGTTTCGCCTGCTGTTCTCCTGCCTTGCTTAGCGCGCTTGCCGCGTCGATCCGCTGCTCGGCAATCAGATCTAAGGCTGTATCGAGCAGTGTCGGGTCCTGTAGCATGAGCGCCTGTGCCTCAAAAATGCCGGCCTCATCTTGCCCGATGCTCTCTCTCACTCGTTTGGATAGATTGGCCAGAGTGCGTATAGTCTGCTCCACGCTGGTGCGCAGGCGCTGCTGCTCGTCCGGGACCTGCTGTTCGTCAATTGAGCGGTGTTGGATATCCAGGTTGCTGCTATGATAGAGATAGGCAGCACCAACAGCAATACCGGGTGAGACTACCACTCCGCGCCAGAGTGTACCGGATGTCTCCTGCGCGGGAGGTGTAGCAGGTGGATGGGGAGGAGTTGCAGGTGGGGGAGCCGTGCTTGCAGCTGGAGTGGCTTCGGAGGTTTCATGGAAGGCGGCGCGTACAAGCTCACTCAGCGCTGTGAGTGCCGCCTCAGCTTCTGGCCCACTGGCGCTCAGGGTGATTGTGTCACTCTGGCGCGCGTTCAGGCCAAGCACATTCATGATACTGGTAGCATTGGCTGCCTGTCCATGCAGGCTGACTTGCACTCTGGCCTGGAAACGTGCCGCTGTCTGTACGAAGAGACTGGCTGGCCGCGCATGCAGACCCGCCGGGTTGATCAATGTCAGCTGCACCTCTTGCTCTGGCTGTTCCTCTTTAACGCCTCTGACATCTTTTGATGCTTTTACACTGCGGGTCTCCTCGGGAGCCATAAGTGTAGTACCAACGGGAGTGGGTGGTTCAGATCCACGATCAATCGTCCAGGGCTCCATAAGTGTGGTTCCTACCGGCTGGCTGATCGGTTTAAACTGGCGTAACCGTTCGTCGCTCGTGGTTAGTTCAGCGGCCTGCTGCACCTGGGCAAGCGAATGGCCGAGGGAAGCTTCCAGCGCGGCGTTGAGTGTGCCTTCAACGAGCGGAGCATGACTGAGGCGCACATGCGCTTGCTGTTCTGGTTCCAGTATCTCCAGTGCCATCTCAGTGGAGAGAATAGCGCTTCCCAGGTCGAGAAGCACCAGCACACCATCGGGGCTATCCACCTGCTGAATGGCATTGAGAATTTTCTCTACTGAGGTGCCCAGAATATCCTGTTCGGCTCCTCCAGCGGCAGCCAGCGGCGTTTTGTTCTGTGTCATCTGTTCAGCCAGTTCGACAACGCCCCGTGCCAGCTGCGCGCTATGCGACACCACAACAATCCCTACAGACATAGATCTCACCTCCCCAGAACAGAAGACCGGTCCATCAGCGGATCAGCTGGCGCGGAACGAATAGACAGGCTTATGCCGTGCACACCTCAGCCAGGGCGCGCAGGATCAGCCAGCTTGAAGTCGCGCCCGGATCCTGGTGGCCTACGCTGCGTTCGCCCAGGTAGCTGGCTCGTCCCTTTGTTGCCTGCATGGGAATCGTGGCCTTCATTCCTGCTTCAGCCGCCTGGCTGGCCTGCATAGTTACCTCGGCCAGCGTAGCGCCATCACGTGCGGCGTTCCTGGCGGCTTCGAGCGCGGGAGTCAAAGCGTCGATCATCGTCTTTTCGCCGGGAGTGGCCTTGCCACGTGCGATGACGCCGTTGAGAAAAGCTTCAAGCATTGTTACGATATCATTACTGGT